>NZ_JBHWGD010000047.1:12574-19145 GCF_042733235.1 Kitasatospora sp. NPDC059722 | reverse complement strand
TCTGAACCTTGTTGTTGTCGAGCGGCACGATCGTGAACTGCTGGTTGTTTCCACTCGTGCAGGTCCACTGGTCGATGCCGGCCCCGTCATTGACGTCGGCGCCCCACACGTCCAGGCACTTGCCAGCGAACGTCTTGATCTGAACCTTGTTGTTGTCGAGCGGCACGATCGTGAACTGCTGGTTGTTTCCACTCGTGCAGGTCCACTGGTCGATGCCGGCCCCGTCATTGACGCCCGCACCCCACACATCGAGGCAGTGGCCATCGGCGAAGGTCTTGATCTGATGAGTCCCGTTCCAGTCCGCAGGCGCCGCCGTGGCGACACCCGGGATCGCGGACACGACAGCGGTCGTGATCGAGAGGACGGCCAGGGCACGCAGTCCGGTCGTGATGGCGGAAGGCATGATCTTCTCCATTTCATGGCAAGACGTGGTGACATGGGACACCGAGCCGGGTAGTCCGGCGCCCAGGGGACGTGGTGTCTGTGGTTGTTCGGGTGCCGCGGGACAACGGTGCGGTGATAGCGGTACCGAGCGGTACTGAGAAGAGCGGCAGCCTGTGAGGAGTTGCCGCACCCCGAAGCCTTCGAGGACATCGAAACCGACGGTGGACCCCTCATCACCCGGGCATGCAGAGCACATCATTGAGCCGGCCACGGACACCAGGAAGAAGAGCCGGACGAACCACCGGAAGTACTGCCGGAAGTACTGCCGAAACCGTGGCGGCCCATCGTCGGCGACGGAGGCCAACGCACCGCGCTGCGGAGGAGCCTGGTGTCCTACTACTCCGAGTCCATCTGCCAGACCACGACCTGGGCGGCGTCCGACGGACCGGGAACGCGGAGCCCCCGCCGGTCCCGGCATTCGGCGGTGCGCCGCTGTCCGTGCGCATCCCTGACCCTGAGTACACGGGTCTCGTGCCGGGCTTCTGAAAGCCGAGGGTGCGGGTCCTGACCGAGCTTTCCACCGGCCGATCGCTGCGCGGACCGTGGGCCCGGTACTCCCGACGACACGGCACCGTGACCGGCTGGTGAGCCTCCCTTCCGGCCACGTGCCCATCGCGAGCATCACGGACCAGCGCGACTGCCGTAGCCAGAGGCAAAACACATCAGCAGTAACAGACTTGAGTACCCGTACTCAAGACGGGGCCGGCGATCCGAGCAAGGATGACCGGATGTCGCAGTTGGTAATCGATGTTCTCGTGACCGTTGTCCTGACCACCGTGGAAGTAACGGCCGTGGTCCTCGCATTTTTCGCCATCGCGGTCAAGGCGTGGGCGGCGGACAAGACGGGCCGCGGGGTCCCCCGCGGCCTGAAGCGGACCGGCTGTGCCGTGGCAGGGACGTCGTTCGTCCTGCCCCTGGCGTGCGCCTACGGGCTGTTTCTCCTGCACCTGCCGGTCGCGGCGAGCGCCCAGTGCCTGCTGGCAGCGGCGATTCCGTTCTTCGGGCCCATCCTGACCGGTGTGAACCGTCTACGGGAGGGCCTCGCTCGCCGCTGGCCGGGACGCCGGCAGCGCTGACAGGGCTGGCGGGCCCGGTGCAGCACGGCGACAGCCTCGTGGCAGAGGGACGGCGCAAGCGCGCGGCCGGAAATCGTGAGGCACTGGCGGTCTATCGGAAGTCGATCCCGGCAACTAACGTATCGGGTGCGAACCTTGATGGTTCGTCAGCGAATATCGCCACGGACCTGGGCGGGCACTGACGAGACGCCGTGCCCGGATGCATGCCCGCCGAAGACGTCCATCACGCACCTGGAGATCTCATGAATTCCACCTCCGCTTCCCGCCGGCGGCGCCTGCGCGGACCCGGCGCCGCTTGCCTCGCGTTGTCGTGTTCCGTCGTCCTCGGCGCCGCGGCACCGGCGCACGCCTTCAGCGGGGAGAACCACGAGAAGATCACCCGGGCCGCCCTGGGAGCCGCGGGCTGGCACCCGAACTCGCTGACGGCGATGGCGAACGGGAGCTCGGGCGCGATCGTCGCCAACGACCACGGCCAGTACTTCGACATCGGCAAGCTCCACTGCGACAACGCCGACTACCTCGACCCCCGGTACGGCGGCGGCTACCCCCGCACCCGCGGGCAGGCCGACGCCGAGATCATCGACTGCATCGACAGTTCCGTCCACAACTTCAAGCGGGCCGTCGCCGCCGCGGACCGGCTGGTCGACGCGAACGGGCACGTCGTCGCCGCCCAGACCTCCATCTCACGGGCCTGTGACTGGAACGACCAGCCCGGACGGGCGAAGTGCGAGGTGCTGGAGGACCTGGGCCGCGGCTGGCACCAGATCGAGGACTTCTACGCCCACAGTAACTGGGCCGACCACGCCGGCCCGGGAGCCATCGGCGTCAAGAACCCCCCGGGGCTGGGCAGGACCGACCTCCCCGCGTTCTTCTCCATCAGCCGCTACAGCTCCATGAGCAAGGCGGACTGGATCAAGGACGCCACCGGCCACATCCCGCACGACCTGGCGACCGGCTGCTATCCGGACCGTGACCACACCGGGACGGCCTCCAACTGCGCGGGGCGCGTCACCCACGACGGGGTGCTGAACAAGGACACGAAGGACAGCCCGCGCTCGGTCATCGACCACAACTTCGACCGCGCCTACGACCTCGCCGTCAAGGACATCGCACGCCAGTGGCGGAACTTCGAGGACGAGCTCCAGCGCAAGTATCCGAACAACGGCCGGGCCAAGGCGATGATCTGCGCCATCACCCATGACCACCCGGACAAGACCTGCTCCTGACCCGCAGCCGCAGGCCTCGCCGAGCTCGCCGAGTACGGAGTTGAGTGGGCGTGGGGCTGGTACTCGTGGGCGGCGGCCACCTGAACGCGAGGCCGTTGCTCAACGGGTGGCGGGCCCGTCCGTCCGCCCGGACCCGCCGCTCACCCTCCGATTGTGTGCTCGGCCGGCCAGGTGCGGGCGACCGAGGCGGCGAGGGCCGCGCCCTGGCGGTGGCCGGCCCGGGCGGCGGCCGGGCGCCGGGCGTTGGCGGTCAGGTTGCGTCCCATCGCGCGGCGGGCGTCGGCGTCCGGGGTGATCAGGGTGGTGTGCGTGCCGGCGGCGCGCAGCTCCGCCGCCTGCTGCTGGGCGCTGGGATGCGGCCCGACGGCGGTGGGCACGGGCGAGACGGCCAGCACCTGCCGGTGGCCGGCGGCCAGCTGGAGGTTGCCGGTGGAGCGGGTACCGCCGTCGATCCACCGCCGTCCCAGGGCGGCGGTGGGCGGCCAGACCAGGGGGACGGCGCAGCTGGCGGCGACCGCGTCCGCGAGGTCGAGCCCGGAGCCCGCGTCGAAGGCTTCGACGCTGCCGGTCTCCGCGTCCACGGCGGTGATGCGCAGCGCCTGTGCGGGCCAGGTGGTGGCGTCGCGCAGCAGGGTGCGCACGGTTTCGGACAGGTCGTGGGCGGGGGTGGTGCGCGCGGTCAGGGCGGCGTGGCCCAGGCGCCGGACGGAGCGTTCCGGGTTGCGGGTGGCCATCGCTGCCCACAGGAAGCGGAAGGTCTGCGCGGCGGTGACGTCCATCTCGACCCGGTCGAGGTCGGCCAGTTGATGTTCGTACAGCTCGCGGGCGGGTTCGCCGCTCGCGAGCCGGGCGCCGAAGACGGCTCCGGCGGAGGTGCCGATGACGGTGTCGGCGGTCGTCAGGTCGATCCCGCCGGCGGTGAGGCCCGCGAGTACGCCGGTCAGCCACGCGCCGCCGACCGGTCCGCCGCCGCCCAGTACCAGTGCCGTGCCGTTCATGGCGTCCTTCTCTCCCCAGCCCCAGAAGTGGGGATTGCTCCCCGGTTAGCCTCGGGGCAACGATACACCGATGGAGGGCGGCGCGGTTCGGGCCGGTGATCGGGTTTCAGGATCCGCAGCGCTCACGGCAGTCGGGCCGCTCCCCCGACCATTCCTTGTGGTCGTCCGTCCAGACCGGCTTTCTCGACGGAACCGGCCGCGGGAAGCAAGGGTGAGGCATACGGGGGGCACCCCTGCCTTCGGTGCACTTCTCGGCGCCCGGGTACGGCCCCCGCCGGGACCGACCCTCGACACTCTCCTCCCCGCCCTGGCCGGCGACGACGACCTCCAGCGGCTCGCAATGAGGCCTGGGCACCCGAGCGTGGCGGCCGGGCCGTCGCCGTGGGCCGGGACCGTGCAACGGCGGACGGCGGGGCGGCGGGCATGGACGGGGCCACCAACAGCGGCCGCCGCCGAACGACTCCCCGGTTCCCGGTTCGTCGACGGCGGCCGGACCGGCCGGGGAGACTGCTGGCGGCATCGAGCGGAACGACGAGAGGGGCGACCGTGAGCAGGAACAGCGAGGACCAGGGGCGGTTGAGCGGGCGGATCTGTGTCATCGCCGGCGCGGGCGGAGCCATCGCCGGTGCTGTCGCGGCGCGGCTCACCGCCGAAGGCGGGCGGGTGATCGGAATCGACCGGCGGCCGCTGGACGTCCCCTTCCCGGTGGTCGCGGCGGACCTGCGGAGCGAGGCAGAGACACGACTGGCGTTCGAGCGCATCCACGCGGAGTCCGGCCGGATCGACGTGCTCCACGTCAACGCCGGTCCCGTGACTCCTCCCCCGGCTGAAGCCGGGGGCTTCTCGCTAACCCTGGCGGGCGTTGCGACGGACAAGCCCTGCCCGTAGAACGTTGGTGGCTCCCACCGTGTCGGCGTGCGCCGTGTGGCCGCAGCCAACGCAGTGGAAAGTCTCCTGGTTGGGCCGGTTCTTTGCCGCGACGTACCCGCACTCCGGGCGCGGGCAGGTGCGGGAGGTGTTGCGGGGGTCCACGGCGATCACTTCCCGGCCGGCGCTTTCAGCCTTGCTGGCGAGGATCGTGAGGAACACCCCCCAACCGGCATCGTTGATCGACTTGTTCAGCCCGGCCTTGGCCGCCGCGCCGTTGGGCAGGAAGCCACCCGGCTGGTCGGGATCGGGCTTCGGCACGGGAGCCTTGACCATGTTGCGGATCCTGAGGTCTTCGTGCGCGATGAAGTCATGCTGACGCACGAGGTCAAGAGCGGTCTTGTGCGCGTGGTCGAGTCTCTGACGGCGGACCCTGCGGTGAAGGTCCGCGACCTTGCGGACAGCCTTGCGGCGGCGGTTGCTGCGCCGCTTGCACCGGCTGAGGGCCTGCTGTGCGGCTTCGAGTTTCGCGGCGGCGCGCCGGCCGTGGCGGGGGTTGGGGACGAACCCGCCGTTGGAGTCGGCGAGGAAGTTGGCTATGCCCATGTCGATGCCGACCACGGACCCGGTCCCGGGCAGCGGCTCGGGCTCGGCCTGCTCGGCGGTCAGCACGACGTACCAGCGCTTGCCCTCGCGCTTGACGGACACGGTCTTGACCTTGCCGGCCACCGGGCGGTGCCGGTTGACCTTGACGTGCCCAACGCCCTGGAACCGGACACGGGTCACCCGGTCGTGCGGCGTGGAATCCCAGCGGCAGCCGTCACCGTCCTTCGGGAAGTCCACCGTGCCGAACCAGTTCACCCCCCGAAAGCGCGGGTAGCCGGGCGTCTCGCCGGACTTGACCCGGCGGAAGAACCCGGCGAACGCCTTGTCCAGGCGACGGAGCGTCGCCTGCTGCGAGGAGAACGACCAGCGGCCCTGGCGCTCCGGGTCGAACGCCCGGATCTCCTTGAGCCGCGCCGACTGCATCCCGTACGTGATGCTCGTCTTCGAGACGTGCCGGTAGGCGTCGCGGCGTTCCTGCAACGCCCCGTTGTAGAGCGAACAGTGATCCCGAAGCATCTCCGACAGTGCCTGCGCCTGGCCCACGGTGGGCCGCATGAGGAACTTGTACGCACGGATCATCCAGCCCACCCCCTTTCGGTCGATGTGGTCAAGCTAGTGCACCCCACCGACAACGCAGCGTTCTCCGCCGCTTCGCGGCTCCGGGCCAAGGATGCATTCCCTCCCCGGCTGAAGCCGGGGATACCCTGCAAGATCAGGGATGGACCGCGAGGACCACGGCCTGCTGGAGACGTCCCCCGAGGTCTGGGAGCGGGTCTTCCGGGCCGTTCTCACCCCGGCGGTGCTCAGCTGCCGCTACGGGGTGCCGGTGATGAACCCCGGCGGCTCGGTCGTGCTGACCGGCTCCTTCCTCGCCGGCATGGGCGCCGCGACCGCCCAGATGGCCTTCTCCGCCGCCAAGGCCGCGGTGACCCAGCTCGGACGCGACCTGGGCACCCACCTGGCCCGGCGCGGTATCCGCGTGAACACCCTGGCCCTGGGACCGGTCGAAGCCCCCGAGACCCGTGCCATGTTCGAGCGGATGGGAGAAGAGGAGACCCGACGGCGCTTCGCCCACATCCCAATGGGCCGCTTCGCCACGCTCGACGAGATCGCGGCCGCCGTCACCTACCTCGCCGGCCCGGACTCGGGCTACCTGACCGCCTCCGAACTCCCCGTCCACGGCGGCATCCGCGCCGCGTACACCGTCCCGGACCACTGAGCCGCCCGGAAGCCGCGGGGCCGCGGGGGGGCGGGCCGGCGCCCCCCCCCCCCCCCCCCCCCCCCGCCCGCCGCCCGCCCGGCCCCCCCCCCCCGCCCGCGCCGCCCCGCCCCCCCCCCCCCCCCGCCCCGCCGG
>NZ_JBHWGD010000047.1:0-12565 GCF_042733235.1 Kitasatospora sp. NPDC059722 | reverse complement strand
GCAGCCACCCGCCCCCGTCGCTTCCTCCGGCGGCTATCGCGAACCACGGGCCCCGCAGGAAAGGCCCTCGACCGGCCGGGCCCGCATCACCGGTCCGGGGGCGTCTGCACGAACACCGGTCCGCCGCATGCGTGCTGGTGCCCCTTCAGTGCCATGTGTAATGTCACACGCCATGATGCGGACCTCTCGTACAACCCGCCGGGTGCCCAAGGGCGCGCTCGCCCTCCTCGGCACCGTCACCGCCCTCGCCGCCCTGCTCGGGCCCGGCGCGGGCCCGGCCGTCGCCGACGGCGGATGCCGCACCGACGTCACCGTGACACCGGACCAGGAACAGGCCCGGCTCTCCGACCCCCGCACCTCAGCGCTCGTGGACGGCGGCGGGTTCGGCGACTTCGTGCGCCGCTTCCCCGCCGCCCTGTGCACCGCCCGCACCGCCGCCGACGCACAGCGCCTGCTCCGGGACTGGGGCGAGGCGCTGTGGACGTCGGCCGTCGACCGCGCCCAGGGCCGGCGCCCCGCAGGCACGCTGCCGGCCCGGGACGACCGTCCGCTGTACTGGACCCGGGTGGCGATGAGCCTCCGACTCGCGCAGTGGCAGCCCGGGTTCCCGGCCGACCGCGCCGCCCTGCGCCGCGGCTTCGAGGACGCCTCCCGGGGCCTGGCCGACAACGGCTTCCGGGGCACCCAGGGCGTGCGCCGGTACTTCGTCAGCGGCTTCGATCCCTTCGGCCTGGACTCCGAACTCCGCGGGGCCAACCCCTCCGGCTCGGCCGCCCTGCAACTCGACGGCCGCCAGGTCACCCTGGCCGACGGCAGCCGGGCCGAGATCCGTACGGTCGTCCTCCCGGTCCGCTACGCGGACTTCGACCGGGGGGTCGTGGACCGCGCCTTCGCCCCGCGCCTGGGCGCCGGCCCGCGCGCGGCCGACCTGATCACCACGGTCAGCCAGGGCTACCCCGGCCTGTTCACCCTGGAGGCCTGGGCCGGCCGGGCCCGCTCGGCCGATCCCTACCCCGACAACCTCGACGCCCTCGGCGGCGGCAGCCCCGACCACCCCACCGACCCGCCCGGCCTCGCCCCCGGCGCCGAGTTCATCGCCACCAGCCTGCCGACCGCCGCCATGGCCACCGTCCAGCAGCCCTACCCGGTCAAGCTCAACACCGACGTCACCGAGATCCCCGCCGGCGGCACGCAGCCCGTCCACCGCGAGGACGGCCCGACTCCGGGCTCACGCTCCGTCGAGGGCGGCGGCGGTGGCTACCTCTCCAACGAAGTCGCCTACCGCTCCAACCTGCTCCGGCTCGCCCTGGCCCCGCAGATCCCCGGCGGCCACCTGCACACACCCGTGCTCACCGGCCTGCCGGCCGACCCCGCACAGCTGACCGCCCCCGACTTCGAGCACGCCGAGGCGGCCATCACCGGCGAGGTGCTGGACGTCCTGCGCCACACCACGGGCTGACCGAGGCCCGGCCGACCCGCTCGTGCGAGCGCCGCCGCCAAGTCCATGCCGACGCCCCTGTCGGCCTGCTGGTGTGCCGTCAGCCGCAGGACCGTCAGCAGGCAGGGGACGGCCCCGCTGCGCAGCAGGCCTCTGTCGCCGCTGCCCGGCGGGGCCGGGCCGAGGCGCTGGTCCCGGGCCCTCGTCGCGTGGAGCCCTGAGCCGAACCGGGCCAGCCCCTTGGGCATGTGCACTCCCCCTCGTCGGCGGCCGCTCCTCGCACCGCGCGAGGCGGGCGCCGCGTGGGCCGACACGATAGTCCGAGGGGCCGACATAGGGGCGGGGCATAGGGCGGGGCCGCCCGGCGTTCGGGCGGTCATGACCAAGATTCTGGTGATCGGTGCGAACGGCAGCGTGGGCCGGCACGTCGTGGCCTCGCTGGCCGAACGCAGGCACGACGTGCGGGCGTTGGTGCGGGACGTCTCGACGGCCTTGGTGCCCGCAGGGGTGGAGGCCGTGCAGGGTGATTTGGCCGCGCCGGAGAGCCTGGAGCATGCACTGGACGGCGGGGTGTCGGCCGTCTACCTGATGTGGCCCGGGATCCCGGTGCAGCCGCGGGTCGTGGAGCTGATCGCGAAGCACGCCGAGCGGGTCGTCTACCTGTCGGCGGACGTGGCCGACCTCGCGGACGACGAACCGCCGGTGATCTTCCACCAGGAGATCGAGCGGCTCATCCGCGCCTCCGGCCTGCGCTGGACCTTCGTCCGGGCGATCGACTTCGCGGGCAACGTACTCGGCTGGGCCGACCAGGTACGCCAGGGCGTCGTCCGCTGGCCGTACGGCGGGGCGCGACGCTCCCTGGTCCACGAACGGGACATCGCGGACGTGGCGGTCGCCGCCCTCACCGAGGAGGGGCACGACGGCGCGAAGTACGTGGTCACCGGCCCCGAATCGCTCCCGCACACCGAACTGGCGCGGATCATCGGCGAGGAGACCGGCACCGGGGTGCGCTGGGAGGAGCTCGCACCGGAGACGGCCCGCACCGAGCTCACCGCGGCCTGGGGGAACGCGGCGTTCGTCGAATCCCGGCTGCGGGCCTGGGAATCGTTCACCCATGAGCCGGAACGCGTGACGGACACCGTGCACCAGGTGCTCGGCCGCCCGGCGCGCAGCTTCCGCTCGTGGGTCCGGGACCACGTGGAGGACTTCCGGTAGGCGTCGCGTCCCGGAGTGGCGGTCGGGACGGCGGCGGTCGCCGGGCGCGGCTGCCTCGCAGCCGGGCGGCCGAGCGGCCGACGCGTGCTGCTCGGTGTCGTCCGGGACAACGGGGTCTGTCGACCGGGGTGCCCCCGCTGTACGGGGCGGCGCGGAAATACGAGGCGGCCCGGTGGGGCCGACCGGAGGCGACGATGGTGGACAGGCGGGCGGCTGCCTCGGGTCTCACCCCGAGGCAGCCCGGTCACCCTGCGGCCCGGCCACCGTGCGGCCCGGTCACCGTGCGGCCCGCTCGGCTCGCCCGGGTCTCTCCCACCCCTAGAACGTCGCCTTGGCGCAGTTGCCGGGGTTGGTGGACCAGAGTGTCTGGCTGAACCAGGTGAAGTCGGGCCGCTGGACTCCTACCACCATCCAGCAGCGCTGGCCGCGGCCGGCGACCATGACGTCGCGGCGCCCGCGGTCGTAGACGCCGTGGAGTTTTCCGTCCGCCCCCTTGTAGACGGTGTAGACGAAGAGGTTGCAGGTGCGCTCGCCCGAGCGGACGGCGGTGCCGACCCAGGTGGGCGTGTTCGAGATGAGGCCGCCGGTATAGCTGAACTTGGCCTCCACGCGGCAGCCGCCCGAGTAGAAGTGCACGTCGAAGTTGTGGTTGGTGTTCCAGACGCCCTCGGGATATCCGGCTGCGCTCGCGGTGCTCACGTTCGCAAACGCCAGGCCGGCGGCCACTCCCACGGCCACGAGGACCTTCCGGGCGACTCCCATGCGCTTCGTGCTCATCACTGCCTCCGGCAGAAGGGATGGTGCACATCACGGACACGTCGATGATGTGGCTCAACTCACCCATAAATGAAGGGATTTGAGCGAGATATGAGCCTGGGATGCCACCCGCTCGGCCCGACCGCCCACTTCTCCTTCACCCGGTGACCGCGTTGGCGAAGCAGTGGGCCGTGTTCCGTTCTCCCCGTCCAGCCTGGCTTCGGTGTTGCCGTCGGTCCTGATTCCGGGTCAGACTTCCTGGTGCAACCGCCCGTCGACGGGTACGGCCTGTTTCCGGGCGGGCGGCTGGCCTACGGAGGGGAGCCCGTACGACGTGCCGTTCTTCAAGCGCAAGGCCAAGGCCGAGAGCAGCAGCAGCAACTGGCAGGACCACCCGGCGGCTCGGCTGCAGGTGGGGATGACCAGGGACCGGTTGGTCGAGATCCTCGGCCCGCCGACCAAGTCCATCGGCGGGGAGGAACTCCTCGGTGGCTACGGGTCCGTCAGCGGATCGGCCCGGGCTGTCGACAGCGTGTCGAGCAGCGAGTACATGATCTTCGAAGCCACGCCGAGCGGATACGAGACCTGGGTGGTTCTCCAGCGTGGTGCAGTCGTCAGCGCGCAGATCAAGACGTCCGGCACGCCGCGCGAGGTCGTCCTGGAGGTCGGGGAGCCCATCTAGCCGGCCGAAGCGTCGGGCTGCTGGAAGGCCCGGGAAATTTCTTCTCACCGGACCGATGAGTTCGGACGGTGGCGGCGGTCAAACCTGGGAAAGCAACGACAGCCGCACCGGGGAGACCTGAAATGTCCAGCACTGCCACCACCTCCACCACCGCCACCGCCACCGCCGTGAAGTCCGGCAAGGCCGCCGTCCGCTTGGTCTGGACGCTGCGGGTCCTGCTCGCGCTCTTCTTCGCCCTGGCCAGCGCGCTGCCCAAGCTGCTCGCGCTCCCCGCCGCCACCACCGTCTTCGACGCCATCGGCTGGGGCCACTGGTTCATGTACCTGACCGGGCTGGTGGAGCTCGCCGGAGCGATCGGCCTGCTGGTCGGGCGGCTGGCCGGGCCGGCCGCGACGGCGCTCATCGTCTTCCTGGCGTTCGCGTTCCTCACCCAGCTCACCGCGATGCACGGGGAGAACGCCGGGACCCCGTTCATCTTCATGGTGCCGCTGGCCGTCATCGCCTGGAACCGGCGCACCGAGACGGCCGAACTGCTCGGCCTGCGGCGTTGACCGGATGCTCGCAGGACCCGCCGGCACGGGCACGGCGTCGCGGCGCGCTGGCCGGCGCTCTGGCCGGTCGCCCACGGCGACCTGCTCATCGCCGGCGGCATGGCCAAGGCCAAGGTCGCCGAAGTGTTCCTGGTGGTGGCCTTGCCGTGGTGTTCGCAGCGCAGCGAGGACACCGACCACCACCGCCGTCCGCGCGGGTGGGGTCCCGGTGCGGGAGCCCCGTGCGGCCGTCACTTCTGGAAGGGGCTCGGCTCCCAGGCTTTGCCGCCGGCCGGGTAGCTGTACAGCGGTCGGCCCTTGACTGCGCTGGTGCGGAACGGCGCGCCGTCGGCCAGGCCGATGGGCAGTGTGCCCGTCCGGTTGCCGCTGGACCACTCCAGTTCCAGGTACCAGCTGACGTCGTGGGAGGTGGTCTCGGCGGTGACCTCGATGACCTCCGGGTCCCGTTCGCTCACCTTGAGCGGCAGGCCGGTGCTGCCCCCGGTCAGGACCGGACGGGGGCGGGCCGCGTCCAGGTCGAGGTCGTAGGAGTGGACGTCCATTCCGCCGCCGCAGCCCTGGCCCATGGAGTAGGCGTTCCAGGCCAGCGGGGCCGCCGTCCGGGCGACGCGGACGTTGAGGGCGGTCAGCACCACGGTGTCGCCGCCGGTGCCCTGCACGGTGAGCTCGATCGACTGGTAGTGGCCGGGGACCGCACCGACCTCGGAGGCCCAGGCGGGGACGTCCGCCACCGCGGGCGGCCGGGGGACTTCCGACGGCGGACGGTCGACCACGTACTGGTCGCACTCGGCGTCCCGGAGGGACGGGCGGACCGTGACGGTGATCGGGGCGCTCGCACCCTGGTCCGCGGTGCCGACAGGCCCCGCCGGGGCGGGAGCGGACACGGGGTCACCGTCCCTGCGGGTCTTGAGATCGGTGGCGACGGCGCCGATGGTGGCGAGCACGACGATTGCCGTCACGGCCGCGAGTACGCTCCGGCGCGAACGCCTGCGCGGCGGCACTGCGGGGGTGAGCGCCGGGCCGGCCGTCTCGTCCTCTGTGACGCTTCCCGCGGCCGGTTGCGGTGTCGCTTCCGGCGTCGGCGCCGGTGCCGGTGCCGGTGCCGGTGCCGCCGCGGCGGGGGCGGACGCCTGCCGGTTGCCCCGCGCCTCGTGGGCGATGCCCCACAGCCGGTAGAGCTCGGTGCGCTCCTCCGGGGTCGCCCCGCACAGCCGCGCAAGGCGCTCCAGCGGGGCGAACTCCGCCGGCATCACGTCGCCGTTGCAGTAGCGGTGCAGGGCCGACGTGCTCACGTGCAGCCGCTTGGCCAGTGCGCCGTAACTGAGGCCCGAACGGCTCTTCAGCTCCTGGAGCAGCCGCGCTGCCCCGTCCGCCTCCCTCAACTCCCCGGTCCCCTCTGGCACTGATCCTCCACCCCGTTCCTGAACCCCCACGGTGATCGCGCCCCCCGGCAGCGGCCGTCGCCGGAGCCGGATCACCTGGACGCGGACCGGCGGCATCGGCATTGGCATCGGCCGCGCCGTCCCGGCGCCCGCGAGCGCGTCCCAGGAAGGTTACGTCTTCCCAGCTCAAACAGGGTAGAAGCGTCCCCGCGTCCCTGATCGTCGGCCCACCGTTGCAGCCGGGACGAATCGGCGCACAAGCTGGCGGCGAACACCGAGAGGGAGCAACTGTGAGCACTGTTCGGGCGGCCCGGGCCGCTATACGCACCAACGTCGTCTTCCACCGCGGGGCGGTGGCACTGGCGATGGGCGGGATCCTGCTGATGTCCTCGGCCTGCGGCGACGGCCAAAACAAGAGCGCTGACACCGCCGCCTCCGGCGCACCCTCAGGCACCCCCGGCGACACCCCCTCAGGCACCCCCGGCGAGGCGGCCGGCGCGGCGACGCCGAGGACGTCGACCGCGGTGCTGGACGTGGAGCCGAAGGACGGGGCCCAGGCGGTCGCACCGACCGCGCTCCACGTGAGCGTCTCCCACGGCACGCTCACCGCCGTCGCCGTGACCGACAAGGACGGCAAGCCCGTCCAGGGCTCGATCACCCCGGACGGCACCGGCTGGAAGCCCGCCGCCGCGCTCGCCCCCGGCACGGCGTACACGGTGAACGCCCAGGCGAAGGACGCCGACGGCCTGGTCTCCGCGGCCACCAGCGCCTTCACCACCGTCTCCCCCGGCAAGCGGGTGTCCAGCAACGACAACATCGCCGACGGCCAGACCTACGGCGTGGGCATGATCGTCAAGGTGGACTTCGGCAGCAGGATCGTGAACAAGGACGCCGTCGCCAAGGCCATCACCTTCGAGACGGACGACGGCACCGAGGTGAAGGGCCACTGGTTCGGCGACGACCGGATCGACTTCCGCCCGGCGCAGTTCTGGAAGCCGAACACCAAGGTCACCATCCACTACCGGCTGAAGAACGTCGAGGTCGCCCCCGGTGTCTGGGGCGACGTCGACAAGGACGAGCCGTTCGTCATCGGCCGCTCCCAGGTCTCCACCGCGGACGCCGCCACGCACCTGTTGACGATCGTGCGGGACGGCCGGACCACCACCGTGCCCGCCACCCTCGGCGACGACAAGCACCCCTCCTGGGGCGGAACCATGGTCGTCATGTCCAAGGAGAAGGTCACCCACATGAACTCCCAGACCGTCGGCATGGGCAACGAGTACGACATCCCCGACGCCCCGCACGCGATGCGGCTGACCAGGAGCGGCACCTACCTCCACGGGAACTACTGGTACAAGGGCGACCCGTTCGGCAAGGAAAACACCAGCCACGGCTGCGTCGCGCTCAAGGACGTGGAGGGCGGCAGCGACACCTCCCCGGCCGGGTCGTTCTTCAACAGCTCGCTGATCGGCGACGTCGTCAAGGTCGTGAACACCAAGGAGAAGACCGTCGCCCCCGACAACGGCCTCGGCGGCTGGAACCTGGCCGACTGGTAGCACCCGCCCGCCGGCGTGAGTCCCCGTCGGGGCAGCGGGGCGGCTCCCGGCCGCCTCGCCGGTCGGTGTGTCCGAACGGGCGGGCATACTGGCGCCGTGCCGACCGCCGAAGACCCCCACCAGCACCCGTCCCGCGAGCCGGAGCCGGCCGAGCCGGGCCGGGCGACACCCGATCCGTTCGAGGGGCTCGTCCTGGACGAGCGTTTCGTCAAGGACGCCGCCGTCAAGGAGCCGACCGCCCGGACCCGGATGCTCGCCGCGCGGTGGCGGCAGGAGCCGCCGGTGGATCCGGGAGGCCGCCGCTGGACGCCCGGGGCCGCCTCCGGCACGGCCCGCTCGCGGTGGTTGCGGCCCGGACGGCGGCGCACCGTGCTGATCGCGGTCGCCGCGTTCGCGGCGCTGGTGGCCGTCGCGGTCGGGACGGACCCGGCCGGTCTGCTGAACGGGGGCGGCCCGGTGGCGCGCCACCCGCGGGCCGTGCCCGCCTCGCCCCGGCCGGCCGCGGACGTCGCGCTGCCCGGCGGCGGGGTCTCCGACGGCACCAGGTGCGGCGCCAAGGGCTTCCACCACTTCGAGCCGGCGCCCGGATCCTTCACCTTCGCCGGGTCACTGGCGGACGCCCCACCGCCGGGACCGCAACTCGCCCTCGGCTCCTACGGGTTCTCACGGGACGCGGCGAACGACCCCGGGCGCTTCACCATCGGTCTGGACCTCGCACCGGGCCCCGGCGGCAACGCACTGGACCTGTCCGCGCCGCTCGGTCAGCAGGGCGTGGCGGTGGAGATCGAGGGCCCGGACGGCCTGGTCGGCGGGGCCCACGGACTCCCGCTCACACACGACGGCGACGCCCCGCCGGGTGACGCCCCGTCGGGTGACGCCCCGTCCGGCGCGGGCGGCACCGTCCACGTCGGACCGGAGAGCGGCGCGTCCGTCCGGGTGAGCCTCCCGGCCGCGGCCCTGTGCCCGGGCTTCGACGGCTTCGCCGTCCAGCAACGCCTGGTCGCACCGACCGACTCGCACAACACCATCACCGGCCAGCCGTACTACCGGCTCACGGTCTCCATCTCCGATCCGGCGATCGGCGCGCTGCGGCGCAAGGCGGGCTCGACGGTGCCGGGCGACGTGCTGGCGACCGACAACCGGATCCCCCGCTGACCGGAGTTACCCGAGGAAGGTCCCGACGACGCCCGGCGGGAACGGCGAAGGGGCGGCCCGGGCTCGGGCCGCCCCGACGCGGTGCTGCCACCGGTCACGGGAGCCGCTGGCCCGGACGCACCCGCCGGCCGCAGCGCCAGGAGGTCACGGGCACTGCTTCCAGGCCAGGTGGTACACGGTTTTGATCCCGCCGGCCGTCGAGTCCATCCCCAGGAAGCTGGTGGCGCCCGGGCTCGACGTGCCGGGATCGACCTGCAGTTCGGTGTCGATGCCGAGGCTGCGTTCCTCCCCGCAGGGGGCGAAGACCAGGGCCGCGGTGTCCACGGTGTCGGTCACCTGCCAGTCGTTGTTGAATCCGCCCTTGAAGTGATGGGTCTTGTGGATGGTGCGGGGGTCGCCCTGGAAGTGGTAGCCGGCCCGCACGGTCCCGGACGCGCCCGGCGCCAGTGACGCGAAGCCGCTGTAGCCGGCGGACACGATCGCGTAGGTGGAACCACCGGGGACGTGCACGAGCAGGTTGAGCTGACAGTCCTTCCGGAAGTCGGTCGGCGCCGACCCGGGTCCCACCTGGGCCATGTAGTTGCTGTAGGTGACGGTGAAGGCGGTGTTGTCGGGGGACACGGCCACGGCGGCCGTCCCCGCCGGGCAGCCGGAACCGGCGGCCGCCACGCTGTCGATGACGATCCGGTCCGGCGGCGGGGGCGGAGGCGGAGGCTGGCTGCCGCCGAGAGCCGACGAACCGAACAATGATGTAGCGACACCGGTCGCGGCCAGCACGCGGAGCACCATGGGCTTCCCTTCGATCGTCCACGGATCCGGGGCGGGCACGGCTTTCCGGGCCCGCCCCCGGACTTCACGTCGGCATCGCACCACACGTTGCACGCCCGAGCACGGAAGGTGACGCCCCGGTCACTCAGACGGCCTTCAGGGCGGAGGTCGCATGACATGGCAGGCTCGGAAGCAACCCCGGAGGCAGCCGGCCGCGGTGATGCGCCGCCGTCGGCCCGGACCGTACCGCCGCGGCCGGACCTGCCGGTGGCGGCCTCAGACCAGGCGCCAGAGGTGGTCCGGCGTCCCGTTGTCGGTCCACTGCGTCACCTGGGCGCCGTCGGTGAGGCTCTGGTCCTGGACGGCCAGGAGCTTGCCGCTGTGGACGTTGACGATCTTCGACCAGCCATTGCCGGCATCGAGCAGGCGCCAGAGGTGGTCCGGGGTGCCGTTGTCGTGGTACTGGCGGACGAAGGCGCCGTCGGTGAGGCTCTGGTCCTTGACCGCGAGCAGCTTGCCGGTGGCACGGTTGTAGATCTTCACCGTGCCGTCGCCGTTGTCGACGACCGTCCACAGGTGGTCCGGGGTGCCGTTGTCCGACCACTGGGTGACGTTGGCGTTGTCCAGCAGGGACTGGTCGGAGACGGCCAGCAGCTTGCCCGAGCGCTGGTTCTGGATCCGGTGCCAGGAGACCGTGGAGCCCGTCCGCGGTGCCACCAGGGCGAAGATCCCGCCGACCACCGGGCGGGCCTGGAACGGTTTGGTGGCACCGGTCGTGGCGTCGTACCAGTCGCCGAAGGGGACGCGCCCGGTGCCGGTGCTGACGAAGCTGTGGACGCCGTTGACGAGGGTGTCGCGGACGGTGCCCTGGTCGCGCAGCCAGGCGGCCGTCCACAGCTCCCAGTCGGCCTTGGTGTAGCCGTTGCCGTCCAGCACCACGCCGAAGCCGGCGGCGTTCGCCTGGTACCAGGCGGCCTCCTGGGCCGCGACGCCGGCCGGGACGAGGTCCAGGCCCAGCAACTGGTCGGCGAAGCCGTTGTACTTGAGGCTCCAGGTGTTCGCCGAGCCGTACGCCAGGTCCAGGTGGGCCGCGCCCGGGTCCTGGGCCGAGGTCAGCCACTGGCTGATGTAGCCGCGCGCGGTGGCCGCGTAGCGTGCCCGGTCGGCGTCGTTGCCCGCGAAGCCCGCCACGACGCCCATGGCGCCGATCGCGATGATGCCCTTGAGCGCGAGGTTGGCGTTGTGCGCGACGGGGCCGGAGAAGTCGTCGGTGGACAGCTGGCTGCCGGGGTCCAGCGCGTTGCCGACCAGGTAGTCGGCCCACTGCTTGAGGACGGCGTAGTGCGCCTGTGCGAACGAGGCCGCGTCGGCGGCGGCCAGGCGTTGCAGCAGCGCTGCCGTCATGATCAGCATGTTGGCCGACTCCTCGACCGGCATGTCCTCCTCGACGCCGTCGTTGTGGCCGGCCGCGTTCGGGTAGTGGGTGCCCAGGTCGTGCACGGCGAAGCCCTTGGGCCAGCCGCCGTGTTCGCAGTAGGCGAGGATCGGGGTCAGGAGCAGCTGCAGGTAGCTCGGTGAGAGGTAGAGGAAGAGCGGCAGCGCCGGGTAGACCACGTCGATGGTCGAGACGTTGCCGTCGGAGGAGATCTCCTTGAGGAAGGCCCAGGGCGCCCCGTCGTAGCCGGCCAGTTCGGTGCCGGCCACCGCCTGGCGCAGCGCCAGGGCGCACAGCGCCGCGTAGTCCGTGCCCAGGGCCCCGCCGCCGACCGCCGCGCTCGCGTCGTTCCGGATCCGGGCGTCCAGCGCCGTACCGGCGAGGAGCGCCGCGCCGTAGTCGGCCAGGAACCAGTCGGCCATGTCCGGCCAGCCGTTCCAGTACGCCCGCCACCACGGGTCCAGGTTGCCGCCGAGGTAGCTCAGTGCGGGCCCGCGGACGTGGCCGACGGCCACCACGAACTCCGCCGACGCGGTGGCGCCCACCGGGCCCAGGTCGCGGCACAGGCCCAGCACCGGCCAGGAGTCGTCGATCGCCCGGGGCTGGTTGGGATCCGAGGTGCCGGCCAGGGCCCCGTTCGAGGCGGCCGCGCTGCGCACCGCGGTGTCCGCGCCGATCTGCCACGTCGTGCCCGGGGCGGCGGGCGTGGCGAGGACCACCGTGCCCCAGGACGCCTGGTCGCCGTGCTCGGCGAGGACGGTGGGGTTGGCGGGGGTGACGGTGAGCGCCAGGTTGCCGCCGGTGGTCCGCTGCTGGGACCAGGTCACCGGCTGGGTGATGTCGCCGTGTGCCCACTCCCCCGAGATGTCCAGGTGGAGCTGGACGGTGTGGCTCTGGCCGTCGTCGGCCACGGCCCGCATCGACACGTAGCTGAACGGGACGCACTGGCGCTGCAGGTCGTTCAGGTCGACCGGGGAGAAGAACGTCACGGTCAGCGTGACGCCGCCGGCGGTGAAGGTGTAGATCGAGCGGGTGGCGGTGAGTTGGAGCGAGGTCTGGGTCATGGTGGCGCCGACCACCGACTGCGGCGGGTTGCCGGCGAAGAGGTGGCCGGTGCCGTCGATCCGGGCGATTCCGCAGAACGCGGTGACGTGCCCGTTCCAGAAGGTGGACCAGGTGCCCGCCAGGTTGTCGCCCGCCTGCCAGGTGTTGAGGTAGGGCGAGCGGACGGCCAGCGGCGTGGCCGGGGGGCGCAGCGGGGTGAAGGCGGTGGAGGCGGTGGAGGCGGTGGAGGGCTGCGCGCGGGCGGCGGCGGGGGCGGCGGTGAGGGCGCCGAGCGGTCCGGCGGCGGCCAGGGCGGCGGCGCCGGCGCCGATCAGCAGGGCGCGGCGGGACGGGTGGTGGGCGGGGGTGGTGGCCTCGGTGTCCGACATCCCGTCGGCTCCCTTCGAAGGTGGTCGGGGCGTGGGTTGGGCGTGGGTTGGGCGTGGTCGGGGGTGTGACGTGTGGTGGACGCGTGGACGTGCGGACGTGCGTGCGGCGTGCGGCGTGCGGCGTGCGGCGTGCGGCGTGCGGCGTGCGGCGTGCGGCGTGCGGCGTGCGGCGTGCGGCGTGCGGCGTGCGGCGT
>NZ_JBHWGD010000046.1:3968-77942 GCF_042733235.1 Kitasatospora sp. NPDC059722 | reverse complement strand
GGTTACATTCCGAACCCGGAAGCTAAGCCTCACAGCGCCGATGGTACTGCAGGGGGGACCCTGTGGGAGAGTAGGACGCCGCCGAACAATCATTCCAAAAAGACCCACTCCCGATCGGGAGTGGGTCTTTTTGCGTTACCCTCTGCGAATGCAGAACCTGACCCTGACCTGGCAGTCCGCCGGGGGCACCGCCGTTGTTCTCTACGGCGGCGCGTACGTCGCCGCGAGGGTCCGGAAGCCGTCCTTGTCGGCGCTCCTGCGCGAGGCCGGCACTCTGCTCGCCCTGTTCGCGCTGTGGCAGCTGGTGGGGCACCTGTCGGTGATGAGCGCGGACCACGCGCTGGACCGGGCGGAGTGGATCCACCGGACGGAGCTGGCGGTCGGGCTGCCGGACGAGGCGTCGTGGCAGGCCGCGATCACGCCGTACCCGGTGCTGGTGCGGCTGGCGAACTACTACTACGCGGTCATGCACTTCGGCGTCATGCTGGTGGTGCTGCTCTGGGTGTTCCTGCGGCACCGCGAGCGGTACGCGTGGGTGCGGAACACCGTGGTGATCACGACGGCGGTCTGCCTCCTGGTCCAGTTCATCCCGGTGGCACCGCCGCGGATGCTGCCGGAGAACGGCTTCGTCGACGTGGCCGCGCAGTACGGGCAGTCCGTGTACGGCGGCGCGGTCGGCGGCGTGGTGGTGGCGGACCAGCTGTCCGCGATGCCGTCGGTGCACGTGGCGTGGTGCGTGCTGGCGGCGGTGGCGGTGATCCGGGTGGCGCGGAGTCCGTTGCGCTGGCTGGTGGTGCTGCACCCCGTCCTGACGGTCGCCGTGGTCGTCGTGACCGCCAACCACTTCTGGGCGGACGGCATCGTCGCCGTGACGATCCTGCTCTTCGCGTACGCCGTCCTGGCGCTGACGGCACGCCGGCGGGGCCGGCCCTCCGTCGACGAGACGGAGGACCGGCCCCGCAGCGGGTCCGGTTCGCGGACCGGGCAGGTCACTTGAGCGGCAGCGCGATCCGACCCCACTTGCCGTTGCTCAGCCTGGCCGTGGCCCCGTACCAGGCGATGAGCCCGGAGAGCGCCGCGACCCAGCCCGCGAGCTTGGTGAGGCTGCCGTGGCCGCCGAACGCGCCGATGGCGGCGACCAGCAGGGACAGCGTCAGCAGGCCGTAGACGGCCCGGCTGTACAGGCCCGCGCCCCAGCTCGCCGCGGTGAGGGTGAGGGCGAGCAGGGCCCACAGCAGCAGGAACAGCCCGGCGGCGTTCTTGC
The DNA here is from genome assembly GCF_042733235.1 of Kitasatospora sp. NPDC059722. Taxonomy (NCBI): domain Bacteria; kingdom Bacillati; phylum Actinomycetota; class Actinomycetes; order Kitasatosporales; family Streptomycetaceae; genus Kitasatospora; species Kitasatospora sp. NPDC059722. Next base: position 76,678 of record NZ_JBHWGD010000046.1, on the reverse strand, counting down.
TCGCGCCGCCGGCCACCGACCAGGTCGCCCAGAAGGCGCCGAGGCTGGTGAACGCGGTGCCGGTGAAGCCCTCGCCGCCGCGGAGCTGCCAGAGGCCCGCGACGAACAGGGTGATGCCGCCGACGACGTGGGCGAGGTGGGCCGCGTCCCCGGCGCCGGTGCCCTTGAGGATTCCGGTCGAGAGCAGGCCGTAGGCGAGAAGTGTGAGGCCGAGTGCGAGGTAGCCGAGGTTACCCGCGTCGGCTCCGGTGGGACGGGCGTTCGTTGCCCCGGAGGCGTCGTTGCTCACCGGAGGCTCCTTTCACTCTGGGCGCGCGCAGGGCGCAGTCAACGCAGTGGAGTGGTCCGAAGGAGTGGTTGCGAGAAGGTGCGCGCGACCGCGCCGAGGGCGCACGGCAGGAGCGTGCGCGGGCTGCGGTCAGAGGTGGTGGGCCGAGGGCCGAATGTTCCGGGCCGAGGGGTGGGGGGAAGTCCCCGCTGAGGTCGGTGTACCCGGGCCGACCAGGCTTGTACCCTTGTGAATCGCACAATTTGTGGCGCCGTCAGCTGTGGAACGCTCACGATGGGCCGCCGGCCGGGTCCGGCCGTGGCAGTTCTGCTCAGTGGCGGCGGTCCGGCGGGTCCGCCCCGGCGCCGACCCGGTCGGCACGGGTGCGTCGCGCTCAGCTCGTGCGCTGGGCGGGCACCCGCAGCGTCAGGATCGCCATGTCGTCGGACGGCGGCTCCGGGGCGAAGCGCTCGACCGCGCGCTGCACGCGCATGGCGACGGCCCCGGCGGTGAGGCCGGTGCAGCCGGTGAGGACCTCGGCGAGGCCGTCGTCGCCCAGCATCCGGCGGCCCTCGCGGCGTTCGGTGACGCCGTCGGTGACGCAGAGCAGGACCTCGCCCGGGGCGAGCACGAGGTGCTCGGCGGTGAGGTCGAGGTCGTCCATGACGCCGAGCAGGGGCTGCGGGGTGGCGGCGCGGTCGACCTGGCCGTCGGTGCGCAGCCGCAGCGGCAGCGGGTGGCCGGCGCAGACCAGGGACAGTTCGGTGCTGCCGTCCGGTCGGGGCGTCAGTTCGCCGTAGAGCAGGGTGAGGAAGCGGCTGCGCGAACCCTCGTCCAGGATGGCCGCGTTGAGCCGGGTGAGGACCTGCGGGGCGTCCAGGCCCTCGCGGGCGAGCAGGCGCAGCGAGTGGCGGGCCAGGCCGGTGACGGAGGCGGCCTCGGGGCCGGTGCCGCAGACGTCGCCGATGGCGAAGCCGTACGTGCCCTCGCGGATGGTGAACAGGTCGTAGAAGTCGCCGCCGACCTCGTTGCCCTCGCCGGCGGCCTGGTAGTACACGTCCACCTCGACGCCGGGGATCTCGGGCAGGTCGGGTGGCAGGAGGCTGCGCTGGAGGGCCTGGCTGGTCGCGGTGCGCTCGGAGTAGAGGCGGGAGTTGTCGAGGGCGAGGGCGGCCCGGCGGGAGAGGTCCTCGGCGAGTTCGAGGATCTCCTGGCGGAAGCGGACGCCGGCCGGGGTGCCGAGGGCGAGCAGGCCGATGACGCGGTTGCGGGCGGTGAGCGGCAGGACGACGGTCTCGCCGAGCACGCCGGCGAGTTCGGGGCTGTCGGTGAGTCCGCCGGCGGCGGCGGTCTCGGTGGGTGCGGGCCAGAACCGGGCGCTGTGGGCGGGGCCGGGGTCGGGCGCGGGGGTCTTGTCGAGCAGGCCGCGCAGCGCGTCGATGCGGTCCTCGTCCTCGTGCAGGACGAAGGCGAGGTTGGGCGCGGCGCCGTGGTCGCCCTTGGTGTAGACGGCGCACCAGGAGGCGAGGGTGGGGACGGCCATCTGGGCCATCAGGGCGAGGGTCTGCTCGTGTTCGAGGGTGCCGGCGAGCAGGTCGGAGGCTTCGACGAGGAAGGAGAGCGAGCCGCGGCGCAGTCGTTCGAGCTCGGTGAGGCGGGTGCTCTCGACGGCGAGGGCGACCCGGTCGGCGGCGAACTGCAGGCGCAGCGCGTCCTCGTTGTCGTAGCGGCCGGGGGCGGCGGTGGCGATGCCGAGGGAGCCGATCAGCCGGCCCTCGACCTTGAGCGGGACGGTGACCAGGGAACGCATGCCGCTGCCGTCGAGGAGGGCCGGTCCGGCCGGACGGGCGATCAGGTCGTCGTGGACGGTGGGCAGCCGGGCGGAGTCGTAGCGGTTGCCGTGTCCGACCGGGAAGCGGGTGTGGCGGCGGTGTCCGGTGGTGAGGCCGGTGGCGGCGCGGACCTCGAACTCGGTCTCGTCCTCGGTGGTGAGGAGCAGGTAGGCGGCGTCGGCGTCGAGCAGGTCGCGGGCGCGTTCGACGGTGCGCTGGAGCAGGGTGTCGAGGTCGTCGGTGGCGACCGGGCCGGCCAGCAGGTCGAGCCGGGGGCCGGCCGGGTCGGTGCGGTCGCCGGGCAGGGCGCGGGCGGGGGAGCGCAGGACGGCGCGGTCGGGTTCGAGGACGAGCAGGCAGAGTGTGGAGGGGACGCCCTCGGTGTCGCGGACGCGGACCTGGACGCCGTACACCTCCTCGGTGCGGCCGTCGGCGCGGCGGACGGCGAAGCCGCCCTCCCAGCGCGCGAGGCGCAGGGTCTCGGCGAGGCCGAGGCCGCGGGCGGGGGTGTCGGGCCAGACGGCGAGGTCGGCCCACGGGCGGCCGAGGACGCTGTCGGCGGGGTGCCGGAAGAGGGCTTCGGCGTCCGGGTTCCAGGCGAGGACGCGGCCGTCGTCGTCGAGCTGGACGACGGCGACGTGCACCGGGCCGGGGCCGCTGGGCAGGTCGCTGCCGGGGGTGGCGGGGACGGCGTAGCGGGTGCCGGCGACGGGGACCGGCAGGGCGAGGCGGAACCAGACGGTCTTGCGGCCGGCCGCGTACTCGACGCCCCAGCGTTCGGCGAGGGCGGAGCACATCAGCAGGCCGCGGCCGCCCTCGCCGTCGGGGTCGGCGTAGCGGTCGGAGGAGGTGACGGGGCCGTCGGTGAAGGCGGGCAGGCCGCGTTCCGGGTGGTGGTCGGTGACCTCGATCCGGACGGTGCCCTCCTCGCGCAGGCAGCCGACCTCGGCGGCGGTGCCGGCGTGCACGACGGCGTTGGTGACGAGTTCGCTGACCAGGACGACGGCGTCGTCGACGACCTCCGGCAGCCCCCAGCCGAGCAGCGCGTCCCGGACGAAGCCCCGGGCGGCGGCCGCGGACCTGCCGTCGGGGTCGAAGGTGGCGGCTGCGCGCGCGGTGACCACGTTGCCACTTCTCCTCTGCTGCTCTTGCCCTGGCTGTCCGGGTGCGGCGCCGTCTCCCGGTACGCGCCGGCGGGTGGGCGGCGGCGCTGGGACGGGTCGTGGCCCGGTGCAGCGCTCCACCCTACTTTCCGCTTGGTTCCCCGTGGGGGCGGGGCGTCGAAACGGGCACCAGAGGGTGATTCTGCCCACGCGTTTCGGGAGAGGCGGTAACAACCGTGTGCAACCGGCCGTATACCCGGGGCCGGTGCTGCCAGACTGGGGGGTCCGCGACGGTCGGTCGGGACAGTACGGTCGACGCGGGTGCCGGTGCGTCGTGAGGTGCGGCCGGTGCGCAGCCCAAGCCGGGGCGGTGCCCGGGCCCCGGTCCGCCGGGGCGCGGAGGGCCACCGGACAGTTCACGACGTGGGAGGGGCCCGTTGAGTTCGGCCACCAAGGACGCAACCGGTACGACGCAGGCCGCCCAGCGCGGTGCTCGCCCCGGGGCCGCGCCGCGGAGCGCGGCCGGCCGGCGAGCGAACCACGGCCGGGGCGCGGAACCGGCGGAGCTGCGCAAGCTGCTGTCGGCGCTGACGGCGATGCGCGACGGCAACTTCCGGCGCCGGCTGACGGTGCCGGGGGACGGGCCGCTGGCGGAGATCGCCGCGGTGTTCAACGAGGTGGCCGAGCGCAACCAGCACCTGACCGGTGAACTGGCCCGGGTGCGGCGGGCGGTGGGCCGCGAGGGCCGGCTGAACGAGCGGCTGGAGACCGGTGCGGGCGAGGGCGCCTGGATGGCGGCGGTCGACAACTGCAACGCGCTGATCGACGACCTGGCCCGTCCGATGGCCGAGGTGGGCCGGGTGCTGACCTCGATCGCCGAGGGTGACCTGGACCAGAAGATGGAGCTGCGCTCGCTGCACAGCAACGGGGTGAGCCACCCGCTGCGCGGCGAGTACCTGAAGATCGGGCGGACGGTCAACGGGCTGGTGGACCAGCTCTCGGAGTTCACCGACGAGGTGACCCGGGTGGCCCGCGAGGTCGGTACCGAGGGCAAGCTGGGCGGTCAGGCCAAGGTCCGCAGCGTGTCGGGCAGTTGGAAGGACCTGGCGGACTCGGTCAACACGATGGCCGGGCGCCTGACGGCCCAGGTGCGCAACATCGCCCAGGTGACGACGGCGGTGGCCAAGGGCGACCTGTCCCGCAAGGTCACCGTCGAGGTGGCCGGCGAGATGCTGGAGCTGAAGAACACCGTCAACACGATGGTGGACCAGCTCAACGGCTTCGCGGCGCAGGTGACGAGGGTCGCCCGGGACGTCGGGACCGAGGGCCGCCTCGGCGGTCAGGCGCAGGTGCCGGGCGTGGCCGGGGTCTGGCGGGACCTGACCGACTCGGTGAACTTCATGGCCGACAACCTGACCGGCCAGGTGCGGAACATCGCCCAGGTGACGACGGCGGTGGCGCGCGGGGACCTCTCGCAGAAGATCGAGGTGGACGCGCGCGGCGAGATGCTGGAGCTGAAGAACACCATCAACACGATGGTGGACCAGCTGTCCGGGTTCGCCGAGCAGGTGACCAGGGTGGCCCGCCAGGTGGGTACCGAGGGTCGCCTCGGCGGCCAGGCGCAGGTGCCGGGCGCGGCGGGCGTGTGGCGCGACCTGACCGACAACGTCAACTTCATGGCGAACAACCTCACCGATCAGGTGCGCAACATCGCCCAGGTGACGACCGCGGTCGCCAAGGGCGACCTGTCGCAGAAGATCCAGGTGGACGCGCGCGGGGAGATCCTGGAGCTGAAGAACACCATCAACACGATGGTGGACCAGCTCTCGGCGTTCGCGGACGAGGTGACCCGGGTGGCCCGGGACGTCGGCACCGAGGGCATCCTCGGCGGCCAGGCGAGCGTGCCGGGGGTGTCCGGGACCTGGAAGGACCTGACCAACTCCGTCAACCTGATGGCCAACAACCTGACCAGCCAGGTCCGCAACATCGCCGAGGTGACCACGGCGGTCGCGCGCGGCGACGTCTCGAAGAAGATCACCGTCGACGCCCGGGGCGAGATCCTGGAGCTGGTGACGACCGTCAACACGATGGTGGACCAGCTGTCGGCGTTCGCCGACGAGGTGACCCGCGTCGCCCGCGAGGTGGGCACCGAGGGGATCCTGGGCGGCCAGGCCCGGGTGCGGGGGGTGTCGGGCATCTGGAAGGACCTGACCGACAACGTCAACTTCATGGCGTCCAACCTGACCGGGCAGGTGCGCAACATCGCCGAGGTCGCCTCGGCGGTGGCCCGCGGCGACCTCTCGAAGAAGATCACCATCGACGCGCAGGGCGAGATCGCGACGCTCGCCGGGACGCTGAACACGATGGTCGACCAGCTCTCGTCCTTCGCCGTCGAGGTGACCAGGGTCGCCCGCGAGGTCGGCACCGACGGCACCCTGGGCGGCCAGGCGAGCGTGCCCGGCGTGGCCGGCATCTGGAAGGACCTGACCGACAACGTCAACCTGATGGCCAACAACCTCACCGGCCAGGTCCGCAACATCGCGCTGGTGATCACGGCGGTGGCCCGCGGCGACCTGTCGCAGAAGATCGACGTCGACGCGCGCGGCGAGATCCTCCAGCTCAAGACCAGCATCAACACGATGGTCGACCAGCTGTCCGCGTTCGCCGACGAGGTCACCCGCGTCGCCCGCGAGGTGGGCACCGACGGCCGCCTCGGCGGCCAGGCCCGGGTGCCCGGGGTGGACGGCACCTGGCAGGACCTCACCGAGTCGGTGAACGAGCTGGCCAACAACCTGACCCGGCAGGTGCGCGCGATCGCGCAGGTCGCCACCGCCGTGACCAGGGGCGACCTGAGCCTGCGGATCGACGTCGACGCCGCGGGGGAGCTCGACGAGCTCAAGGACAACATCAACCAGATGATCGCCAACCTGCGCGAGACCACCCGCACCAACCAGGAGCAGGACTGGCTCAAGACCAACCTGGCCCGGATCTCCGGCCTGCTCCAGGGCCGCCGGGACCTGGAGGCGGTCGCCTCGCTGATCATGACCGAGCTCACCCCGGTGGTCTCCGCCCAGCACGGCGCGTTCTTCCTCGCCCAGCCGGCCGGCCGCACCGCCGAGCTGATTACCGAGGACGACGACGAGAACGACACCGTGCTGCGCCTGATCGGCAGCTACGGCTACCAGCGGCGCGCGATGCCGACCACCTTCCGCCCCGGCGAGTCGCTGATCGGCCAGGCCGCGGTGGAGAAGCGGGCGATCATCCTCAAGGAGGCGCCGCCCGGGTACCTCAAGATCGCCTCGGGCCTCGGCGAGGCCTCGCCGGCCCACATCGTGGTGCTGCCGGTGCTGTTCGAGGGCCGGCTGCTCGGCGTGATCGAACTCGCCACCTTCAGCTCGTTCACGACCGTCGCCCTCGACTTCCTCAACCAGATCGCCGACCTGATCGGCGTCACCGTCAACACCATCAGCGTCAACACCAAGACCGAGGGCCTGCTGCTGGAGTCCCAGCGGCTCACCGCGGAACTCTCCATGCGTTCGGCCGAGTTGGAGGCCCGCCAGGAGGAACTGGAGCGCACCAACGAGGAGTTGCAGGAGAAGGCCGAGCAACTCGCCCAGCAGAACCGCGACATCGAGATCAAGAACAGCGAGATCGAGGAGGCCCGCCAGGTCCTGGAGGAGCGCGCCGAACAGCTCGCCCTGGCCTCCCGCTACAAGAGCGAGTTCCTCGCCAACATGTCGCACGAGCTGCGCACCCCGCTCAACTCGCTGCTGATCCTGGCCAAGCTGCTCTCCGACAACAACGAGGGCAACCTCTCGCCCAAGCAGGTCGAGTTCGCCGACACCATCCACGGCGCCGGCTCCGACCTGCTCCAGCTGATCAACGACATCCTCGACCTGTCCAAGGTCGAGGCCGGCAAGATGGACGTCCGCCCGAGCCGGATCGCCCTGGTCCAGCTGGTCGACTACGTCGAGGCCACCTTCCAGCCGGTCGCGCTGGACAAGAACCTGGACTTCGCCGTCCGGGTCTCGCCCGCGCTGCCGGTCACCCTGCACACCGACGAGCAGCGGCTCCAGCAGGTGCTGCGCAACCTGATCTCCAACGCGGTCAAGTTCACCGACGCGGGCGCCGTCGACTTCTCGATCAGCCCGGCCGGGCCGGACGTGCCCCAGCACGTCCGCGAGCAGCTGCTGGAGTCCGGCTCGATCAAGGACCCGGACGACCCGCTGATCGCCTTCGCCGTCTCCGACACCGGCATCGGCATCCCCGGCAACAAGCTGCGGGAGATCTTCGAGGCCTTCAAGCAGGCCGACGGCGGCATCAGCCGCAAGTACGCCGGAACGGGCCTGGGCCTCTCGATCAGCCGGGAGATCGCCCGGCTGCTCGGCGGTGAGATCCACGTCGAGAGCGAGCTCGGCAGGGGCTCGACCTTCACGCTCTACCTGCCGCTGCGCACCGAGTCCTCGGACACCCCGCCCACCGAGCGCGCCGCCGTGGCGGCCGTGCCCAACACCCCGGTGCTGCGCGCCACCGTCGGCGTGACCCCGGTGGGCGTTCCCGTCCCGGTGGGCGAGAACCCGGCCGATCACTGGGCCCAGGAGGTCCGCGAACTCGCCGAGGAGCGCCGCCGCGGCGCCGTGGAGCGCCGTCGCACCGCCGCCCTGGACCTCCCCGCCGGGGGCCGCCCGGTGGAGCCGGTCCCGCTGCGCCCCGGCCGCACCGACGCGCGCTTCGGCGGCCAGCAGGTGCTGATCGTCGACGACGACGTCCGCAACGTGTTCGCCCTCACCAGCGTCCTGGAACAGCACGGCCTGACCGTCCTGTACGCCGAGAACGGGCGCGAGGGCATCGAGATGCTGGAGCAGCACGAGCACGTCGCGCTGGTCCTGATGGACATCATGATGCCGGAGATGGACGGCTACGCGACCACCGAGGCGATCCGCCGGATGCCCCAGTTCGCCGGCCTGCCGATCATCGCGCTGACCGCCAAGGCGATGAAGGGCGACCGCGAGAAGTCCCTCGCGGCGGGCGCCACCGACCACATCACCAAGCCGGTGGAGACCGACCACCTGCTGGCGGTGATGCACGAGTGGCTGCGGCCCGACCGGCCCTGAGCGCGTACCCCAGGTCCCGTTTCCCAAGCGGGACTTGGGCGACGGGCCGCCGGCGGGGCGCGCACCGGGAGGCGGACTCCGGGGCGTACGCCGGGCCGGAGATCGGTTTGCTGGCGGGGAGGGCCGGGAACCCGGTAGGGTCACCGATCGTTGCGAACAGTGACCGGACGGCGACACACTGCTGAGCGTGCGCCGGAGCACCGGCCGTGCACCGGTCCCGATCGGGTCCGACGCAGCCGGGTCGCGACGGAGCGATGTGCCGGGCGAGGGGGTGCGGCTAGCATGACCGGGGTAGCGGTGGGCAGTACGCGAGTGCCCTCACCGGGCAGGCAGGCGACAGGAGGGCGGGCCCTGATGCAGAAGGCGAAGATCCTCCTGGTCGACGACCGGCCGGAGAACCTGCTGGCACTGGAGGCGATCCTGTCGGCGCTCGACCAGACGCTGGTGCGCGCGGCGTCCGGCGAGGAGGCGCTCAAGGCGCTGCTGACCGACGACTTCGCCGTGATCCTGCTGGACGTCCAGATGCCGGGCATGGACGGCTTCGAGACCGCCGCCCACATCAAGCGCCGCGAGCGCACCCGGGACATCCCGATCATCTTCCTCACCGCGATCAACCACGGCCCGCACCACACCTTCCGCGGCTACGCGGCCGGCGCGGTCGACTACATCTCCAAGCCGTTCGACCCGTGGGTGCTGCGCGCCAAGGTCTCCGTCTTCGTCGACCTGTACGTGAAGAACTGCCAGCTGAAGGAGCAGGCCGCGCTGCTGCGGCTGGAGCTGGAGGCGGGCGGCGGAGAGCCGGCCCTCGGCGGGGCGCTGCTCGGCGAGCTGTCCGCGCGGCTGGCGGCGGTCGAGGAGCAGGCGGAGGCGCTGGGCAAGCAGCTGGACGGCAGCGCCGACTCGGGGGTGGCCGCCACCGCGGCGCACCTGGAGCGGAAGCTGGCCGGGCTGCGCCGGGCCCTGGACGCGCTGCGCCCGGGCAGCTCGTAGGGGTACGCAGGAGCCGCGCCGGCCGGCCCGACCGGGTGGAGCGCGCGGGCGTCCGGGTGAATTCCGGTCAGCGTGACGGAGTGTCTGCGACACGTCGGGGCGCCCCGGCTCGCCACATGTGCACCGGTGGCCCGCACCGGTAGGCTGCTGACCCATGGCCACTCGTACGCCCGGAAACGCAGCACGTAAGACGAGTCCGGGACCGTCCAAGAAGGCCGCGGCGAGGACTCCGGGCAAACCGCCGGCGAAGAAGGCGGCGCCCCGCAAGGCACCCGCGAAGAAGACGGCGGCCAGGTCGGCCCCGCCACCGCCGCCGAACAGGTCGATACTCCTGCGCGCCCTCAACGGGCTCGCGAGCCCGATCGCCGCGATCTTCCGGGGCGTCGGCGACGGTGCCAAGAACCTCCACCCGGCCCACCGCAAGGACGGGCTGGGCCTCGTGCTGTTCGCGCTCGGCCTGGTGACGGCCGCGGGGACCTGGTTCAGCCCGCAGGGCTGGCTCGGCGAGGCGGCCACCGCCGTGGTGTCCGGGCTGTTCGGGCGGCTCGACGTGCTGGTGCCGTTCCTGCTGGTCGGGATCGCGATCCGGCTCTGGCGCCACCCGGAGCTGCCGGAGGCCAACGGGCGGATCGTGATCGGCCTGAGCGCGCTGGTGGTCGGCGTCCTCGGCCTGGTCCACATCGGCTGCGGCGCGCCCACGATGGGCAGCGGCGCGTCCCGGATAAGGGCGGCGGGCGGCATCATCGGCTGGGCCGCGTCGACGCCCATGATGGCCGCCGCGGGCCCGGCGCTGGCCGTGCCGCTGCTCCTGCTGCTGGCCTTCTTCGGCCTGCTGGTGGTCACTGCCACCCCGGTCAACCGCATCCCCGAGCGGTTGCGCTCCGCCGGCGTGCGGCTCGGCGTGGTCGAGCCGGGGCCGGAGGACGAGTACGGCGAGGGGCGTGCGCCGGAGCGCGAACTGTCCACGGATCCGCCGGAGGACGCCGACCCGTCGGCGCTGCCGTTCAGCGTCGACTCCGAGGACACGGTCGACGAGGTGGCCGCCCGTCGGCGCCGCCGCCGGCGCAAGCCGCAGTCCGAGGAGCCCGAGGGCGCGGAGGCGGGCCCCGAGCCCGTCTCGTTCGACAAGGACGTCGACGACCCGTTCACCACCCGCAACCTCGCCGCGGGCGCCGCCGCCGACCTGGACGGCGCGCTGGTCTACGGCGTGCCCGCCTCCTCCGCGGTGGCGGACATGATGCACCAGGTGCAGGACCGCACCGCCCCGCCCGAGGAGGCCCTCGTCCCGGCGGCCCGCGGCGGCGGCCCGGGCGCGCCCGAGGAGCACGGCCGCGCCCCGGTGCGGATGGAGCAGCTCCAGCTCTCCGGCGACATCACCTACAGCCTGCCCCCGCTCGACCTGCTGGAGCGCGGCGGCCCGGCCAAGCCCCGCAGCGCCCTCAACGACGAGGTGGTGGCCCAGCTCACGAGCACGTTCGCCGAGTTCAAGGTGGACGCCAAGGTCACCGGATTCACCCGGGGCCCGACGGTCACCCGCTACGAGGTCGAGCTCGGCCCGGCCGTCAAGGTGGAGCGGATCACCGCGCTCGCCAAGAACATCGCGTACGCGGTGGCCAGCGCGGACGTGCGGATCATCAGCCCGATCCCGGGCAAGTCCGCGGTCGGCATCGAGATCCCCAACCGGGACCGCGAGATGGTCAACCTCGGCGACCTGCTGCGCTCGCGCACGGCCGCCGAGGACACCCACCCGATGGTCGTCGGCATGGGCAAGGACGTCGAGGGCCACACCGTGATGGCCAACCTCGCGAAGATGCCGCACATCCTGGTGGCCGGGGCGACCGGCGCGGGCAAGTCCTCCTGCATCAACTGCCTGATCACCTCGATCCTCGCCCGGGCCACCCCGGACGAGGTGCGGATGGTGCTGGTCGACCCCAAGCGGGTCGAGCTGACCGCCTACGAGGGCATCCCGCACCTGATCACACCGATCATCACCAACCCCAAGAAGGCCGCCGAGGCCCTCCAGTGGGTGGTGCGCGAGATGGACATGCGCTACGACGACCTCGCGGCGTTCGGCTTCCGGCACGTCGACGACTTCAACGCGGCGGTGCGCGCCGGGAAGGTCACCCCGCCGCTCGGCAGCGAGCGCGAGCTGACGCCGTACCCGTACCTGCTGGTGATCGTCGACGAGCTGGCCGACCTGATGATGGTCGCCCCGCGCGACGTCGAGGACTCGGTGGTCCGGATCACCCAGCTGGCCCGCGCGGCCGGCATCCACCTGGTGCTCGCCACCCAGCGGCCCTCGGTGGACGTCGTGACCGGTCTGATCAAGGCCAACGTGCCGTCCCGGCTGGCCTTCGCGACCTCCGCGATGGCCGACTCCCGGGTCATCCTGGACCAGCCCGGCGCCGAGAAGCTGATCGGCAAGGGCGACGCGCTCTTCCTGCCGATGGGCGCCGGCAAGCCGATCCGCATGCAGGGCGCGTTCGTCACCGAGGCCGAGATCGCCGCGGTGGTGCAGCACTGCAAGGACCAGTTGGCCGCCCGCTACCGGGACGACGTCACGGTCGGCGGCGGGCCGAAGAAGGAGATCGACGAGGAGATCGGCGACGACCTCGACCTGCTGATCCAGGCCGCGGAGCTGGTGGTCTCCACCCAGTTCGGCTCGACCTCGATGCTCCAGCGCAAGCTCCGGGTCGGCTTCGCCAAGGCGGGCCGGCTGATGGACCTGATGGAGTCACGCGGGATCGTCGGCCCGAGCGAGGGCTCCAAGGCGCGCGACGTGCTGGTGAAGCCGGACGAGCTCGACGGGGTGCTGGTGACCCTGCGCGGCTGACGGACCGGGCGCGGGAGGCGGGTGTCCCGGACGAGGTGTCACTCGTTCGGAGGAGGGTAGGCGCCAGGGCGGGAACCGAACGTCCGCGCACCGCGTCACTGGCCGGAAAGCGATCACCGTGCTCCCCCTGCGTGACCCCGCCGACCGGCCGTCTGCGGGGCCCCACCCCGATCGGGGCGGGTGCGCGCATTCGGGCCTGTTCCGCTTGAGAATCGATCCGTCCACGCCCCTAGACTGTTCCCCAGCAGGTGGCCATCCGCTCGAAAGGCGTGCCCCGTGACCATCGGCAAGTCCCCCGACCGCGAGAACGCCCCGTCGTCCGCAGAGCCGAGCGACGCGGTCCAGGCGGCCGATGCCCCGAGCATCGGCCGGGTGCTGTCCGCCGCCCGGCTGGAGGCCGGACTCACGGTGGATCAGGTGAGTACGGCGACCCGCGTCCGGGTGCCGATCGTGCATGCCATCGAGGAGGACGATTTCGGCCGCTGCGGCGGCGACTTCTACGCCCGCGGGCACATCCGTGCGATCGCCCGCGAGGTCGGCGTGGACGGCGAGGCCCTGGTGGCCCGCTACGACGCCGCGCACGGCGGCTCACCGGCCTCCAAGCGGCCCACCCAGCTGATCGAGAGCGGCCCGATCAAGGTGCCCTCCCGCGGCCGGCCGAACTGGACCGCCGCCATGGTCGCCGCGATCGTCGCGGTGGTCGCCCTGATCGGCTTCAACCTGGTGAGCGGCAAGGGCGGCCACACCGGCACCGGCTCGGCCAGCGCGCCGCTGCCCAGCGGCACCGGCACCGGCTCGATCGCCCCCGCGCCCTCGCCCTCCGTGCAGCCCCCGGCCCCCGCGCCGAGCGCCGCGGCGATCGCGGCCGTCCCGGCCGACAAGGTCACCGTGAAGCTGGTCGCCGAGGGCACCAGCTGGGTCTCGGCCATAGACGGGAACGGCAAGTCGCTGTTCCAGAACAACATCAGCGACGGCCAGGACCAGACCTTCACCGACCCCAAGCAGATCAAGCTGGTGCTCGGCAACGGCGGGGCCGTGCACGCGTACGTCAACGGCAAGGACCTCGGTCTGCTCGGCAAGGACGGGCAGGTGGTGCACGTCACGTACACCCCCGGAGACCCGCAGGCGGGCTGACCACCGGCACCGGGCGGGGCCCGCAGAAGATCGTGTTATCGAGGCGCGCGGCCTCCGGGGCGAACGGCACCGGGAGCCGCGCGTTAATCTTGGGCCTATGCCTGAACGCCGTACTGTCGCCCTTGTCACGCTCGGATGCGCCCGCAACGAGGTGGACTCCGAGGAACTCGCCGGGCGACTGGAGGCCGACGGCTGGTCACTGGTCGACGACGCCGCCGAAGCCGACGTGGCCGTAGTCAACACCTGCGGCTTCGTCGAGGCCGCCAAGAAGGACTCCGTCGACGCCCTGCTGGAGGCCAACGACCTCAAGGGGCACGGCCGCACCCAGGCCGTCGTCGCGGTCGGCTGCATGGCCGAGCGCTACGGCAAGGAGCTCGCCGACGCGCTGCCCGAGGCCGACGGGGTCCTCGGCTTCGACGACTACGCCGACATCTCCGACCGCCTCCAGACCATCCTCTCCGGCGGCCACCACGCCCCGCACCTGCCGCGCGACCGCCGCAAGCTGCTGCCGATCAGCCCGGCCGAGCGGCAGTCCGCCGCCGAGACCGTCGCGCTGCCCGGCCACGGGCCCGCCGAGACCCCGGCCGAGCCGATCGACGACCTCCCCGAGGGCCTCGCGCCCGCCTCCGGCCCGCGCACCCTGCGCAAGCGGCTGGACGACAGCCCGGTCGCCTCGGTCAAGCTCGCCTCCGGCTGCGACCGCCGCTGCTCCTTCTGCGCCATCCCGGCCTTCCGCGGCTCGTTCATCTCCCGCCGCCCCTCCGACGTCCTGAACGAGGCCAAGTGGCTGGCCGAGCAGGGCGTCCGCGAGGTCGTCCTGGTCAGCGAGAACAACACCTCGTACGGCAAGGACCTCGGCGACATCCGCCTGCTGGAGACGCTGCTCGGCGAGATCGCGGAGATCGACGGCGTCGAGCGCGTCCGGGTGTCCTACCTGCAGCCCGCCGAGATGCGCCCCGGCCTGATCGACGCGATGACCGGCACCGCCGACGTCCTGCCCTACTTCGACCTGTCCTTCCAGCACTCGGCGCCGGCGGTCCTGCGCCGGATGCGCCGCTTCGGCTCCACCGACCAGTTCCTGGAGCTGCTGAAGACCATCCGGGACAAGGCCCCGCAGGCCGGCGCCCGCTCCAACTTCATCGTCGGCTTCCCCGGTGAGACCGAGGAGGACTTCGCCGAGCTGGAGCGCTTCGTCACGCACGCCGGGCTCGACGCGATCGGCGTCTTCGGCTACTCGGACGAGGACGGCACGGAGGCCGCGACCTACGACGGCAAGCTCGCCGAGGACGTGATCGCCGACCGGCTGGACCGGCTCAGCCGGCTCGCCGAGGAGATGACCGCGCAGCGCGCCGAGCAGCGGATCGGTACCGAGGTCGAGGTCCTGATCGAGTCGGTCGAGGAGGACGTGGTCGAGGGCCGCGCCGCCCACCAGGCCCCCGAGACGGACGGTCTGACCACCCTCACCGGCGTCGAGGACCCTCGGGTCGGCCAGTTCTGGCGGGCCAGGGTGGTGGCCAGCGAGGGCGTCGACCTGATCGCCGAGGCCCTGGAGCCGGTGCGGGTCCGGCAGGCCCCGGGAGCCGGGGAATGACCAAGGGGCCCGGCGCCCCGCCCGCGGCCCATCCGGACAGACCGGCCGCCGCGCTGCCGCCGGCGCCGGCCGTCTGGAACATCGCCAACATGCTCACGATGCTCCGGCTGCTGCTGGTGCCGGTCTTCGTGGCGCTGCTGTTCGCCGACGGCGGGCACGACCCCAAGTGGCGCTCGGTGGCCTGGGCCTCCTTCGCCATCGCGATGATCACCGACCTGTTCGACGGCGAGATCGCCCGGCGCAAGGGCCTGGTCACCGACTTCGGCAAGATCGCCGACCCGATCGCCGACAAGGCGATCATGGGCTCGGCGCTGATCGGTCTGTCGGTCCTCGGCGACCTGCCCTGGTGGGTCACCGCGGTGATCCTCGCCCGCGAGCTCGGCATCACGCTGATGCGCTTCTGGGTGATCCGCTACGGCGTCATCCCGGCCAGCCGGGGCGGCAAGCTCAAGACCCTGGCCCAGGGCATCGCGGTCGGCATGTACGTGCTGGAGCTGACCGGGTGGCTCGCCACCGCGCGGGCCGTGCTGATGGGCCTGGCGGTGCTGCTGACCGTCGGCACCGCGCTGGACTACATCGGGCAGGCGCTGCGCCTGCGCCGCGAGGGAATGGCCGCGGAGCGCGCGGACCGGTGAACGAGGGGGGCCTGGTGACGCACCACGGGACTGCGGAGCACACGACCGCGGACTACGCGCTGGCCGAGCGGGTGCACGCGGCGCTGCGCGGCGGGGGCAGCACGGTGGCCGTCGCCGAGTCGCTGACCGGCGGGCTGCTGGCGGCCGCGCTGGTCGACGTCCCCGGGGCGTCCGCGACCTTCCGGGGATCGGTGACGGCGTACGCGACCGAGCTGAAGGCCTCGGTGCTCGGGGTGGACGAGGGCCTGCTCGACGTCCACGGGCCGGTGCACCCGGTGGTGGCCCGGCAGATGGCCGAGGGCGTCCGGCGGCTGCTGGGGGCGACGTACGGGCTCGCGACGACCGGGGTGGCCGGGCCGGAGCCGCAGGACGGGCAGCCGGTGGGCACCGTACACCTGGCGCTCGCCGGTCCGGGGGGAACTCTGGTCAGTTCGCCCCGGCTGTCCGGGGGGCGTGCCACAATCCGTCACGGGGCCGTGACCGCCGCGCTGGAACTGCTCGCCGGTCGGCTGCCGGCCTGAGCCGAAGGCACGGCCCAGGACCCCGTCCGTCCCGATCCCTGCCGACCGGGATCCGCCCGAAGTCGCGTGCGGGGACGGTGGAGCCGCAGGATCGTGTTACATCCGACAGCCTGGTTGGGCAGAAACCAGGTGGAGAACGAGTTGCGTGACGGTGGCCGGGCGGCCCGCGAGGGGTACCACGAGGGGCCCGCGGACCCGGGTACGACACCGGAACGAGGAGGGGGACAGCCTTGCAGCCCAGAGTGAACACGACCAGGGTCCCCGCACGCGAAGCGGGCAAGGCGGTACGGTGGGGGCGTGACATCTCGATCCGCAGTCCGAGGAGGGAGGCACCGATGATCCTGCTCCGTCGCCTACTGGGCGATGTACTGCGTCGGCAGCGCCAGCGCCAGGGCCGCACACTCCGCGAGGTGTCGGCGGCCGCCAGGGTTTCGCTCGGTTACCTCTCCGAGGTCGAGCGGGGACAGAAGGAGGCCTCGTCCGAGCTGCTCTCCGCCATCTGCGACGCGCTCGACGTCCGGATGTCCGAGGTCATGCGTGAGGTCAGCGACGAACTGTCGCTCGCCGAACTTGCGGCGATGGCCACCCTCTCCGAAGGTGATCTGCTGAGGCCGGTGCTCGAACCGGTACCGCTGCCCGCCCCCGGCGCCGACCGGGCGACCATGTCGCCCAAGGCCGCCGCGATGGACGTGGTCGCCGCCTGATCCGGCCTCGACTCCCGGCACGCCTGCTCGACGCAGGGCAGGGCCCGGGGCGAGCGAAGGAGGGCGGTCGTGCGGAGAGACGCGACGGCGCACGCGGTGGCCCGAATACGGCCGTTGCTGCGGCGCCTGGTGCCGTGGCCGGCCCGCTGGGTCCTGGTGGTCCTGTCGGCCGGGCTGGTCTGGTGGCTCCTGGTGGTCCGGGGGCAGCTGGCCGACGGCGCGGTGCTCGGCCTGCTCGCGGCCGGCGGCTGGGGGCTCGGTCTGATCCCGGTCCACGCCGACCGGAGCGCGACCGGACCGGTCCGCCGCGGGGCCCGCGGGGCCGTGGGCCGAATGGAGGCGCCGACGCCCCCGATCGGGTGAGAAGCGTGCGGGAAGGCCGCGGGGTCGTTGACTCCGCGGCCTTCGGCGTACCCGGGCACCGGTCCCGCGGGGTTCACGGACGCAGGCGCAGCCCGCGCGGAGTGGCGTGGAAGCCCGCCTCCTCCAGGGCCGCGCCGAGCTCCGAGCCGAGGGCGGGCTCGCCGTTGGCCCGTTCGACTGTGACGCTGCCGAGCGCGCCCTCCCGGACAGCACCGGCCAGGGCGGCGGCCGCCGACGCCCGGGTGGCCCCGTCCTCCGGCCAGGCCAGCAGGGACTTGCCGCCGCGCTCGACGTACAGGGCGAGCTCGCCGTCCACCAGCACCACCAGGGCGCCCGCCTTGCGGCCGGGCCGGTGCGCCCCGGCCTCCTTGGCGCCGGGGGCGGCCGGGGGCTCGGGCCAGGGCAGCGCGGCGCCGTAGGCGTTCGCCGGGTCGGCGGCGGCGAGCACCAGCACCTGCGGCGGCTCGGCGGCGGGGCCGGCCGGCCATTCGGTGGCCCGGGTGCGCTCCAGCCGGCCGTTGACCGACCGCAGCCGGTCGGCCGCGCCCTCCATCGCGAACTGGGCGCCGCCGAGGCCCTCGACGAAGTAGCCGCGGCGGGTGCGCCCGCGCTCCTCCATCGCGGCGAGCACCCGGTACACCCCGGCGAAGCCGCCCGGGACCCGCTCGGCCGCCACCGTGCCCCGGGTCAGCAGGCCGTGGCGGTCCAGCAGGGCCTGGGCCTGGGCGGTGGCCCGGACCGTGGGGTCGGCGGCCGGGGCGGGCAGCAGCGACCAGCGGCCGGCCACCGTCGGCGGGCCGCTGCGCAGGGCGCCGCCGGCCCGGCCGAAGGCGCGGCCGGCCCCGCCGTAGCGGCCGCGCGGGGTGGCCCTGGGGGCGCGGTGGGCGGTGGCGCCCGCCGTCCGGCCGGAGCCGAGCAGGGCGCGCAGCGGGGCGAGGGTGTCGTTGCTGACGTAGCCGGCCCAGACGAGGTCCCACAGGGCCTCGACGACCTCCGGTTCGGGGGTCTCGTCGCCGTCGGCGCGGAGCCGCTCGACCAGCTGGCGGAAGAACAGGCCGTAGCCGCCGGTGAGGGCGGTCATCAGGGCGCCGTGCAGCCGGGTGACGGCGGGCGGGACGGGCTCGGGGCGCAGCAGGTGGGCGTTCTCGGCCAGGTGGAGGCTGATCCAGCCGTCCTTGCCGGGCAGGGCGCCGGCGCCGCACCAGCCGAGCTCGCCGGCCGCCATCAGTTCGTCCAGCAGGCCGGGGGAGTAGTCGGCGAGGCGGGCCGGGAGGATCAGCTTCTCCAGGGCGGAGGCGGGCAGGGCGGTGCCCTGGAGCTGTTCGACCACCCGGAGCAGACCGTCCGGCCCGCGCAACCGGTGGCCGGCGAGGTGCTGCCACTGGGGGAGGAAGGCGGCCAGGGCGCGCGGCGGGACGGGCTCGACCTCCTGGCGCAGGGCGGCCAGGGAGCGGCGGCGCAGGCGGCGCAGGACCTCGGCGTCGCACCACTCGACGGTGGCGGTGTGGCCCTCGACGGGCCTGAATTCGCCCTGGACGAGGCGGCCGATGGCGGTGAGGCGGCGCAGGACGCCGGTGACGACGGCGGTGCCGAGGCCGAGGCGGGCGGCGGCCTCGGCGGCGGTGAACGGGCCGTGGGTGCGGGCGTGCCGGGCGAGGAGGTCGCCCAGGGGGTCCTTGACCGGTTCGGTGAAGGCTTCGGGGACGCCGACGGGCAGGGGGGTGCCGAGGGCGTCGCGCAGCCGTCCGGCGTCCTCGACGGCGGCCCAGCGCTGCTCGCCGGCGATCCGGACCTGGATGACCCGGCGGGCGGCCTCCAGCTCCAGGGCCCAGAGCGGCTCGGCGCCGCGGGCGGCGAGCTCCGCCTCGGCGAGCGGGCCGAGCAGGCGCAGCGCGTCGGCGACGCCCTCGGCGTCCTTGATCCGGCGCTCGGGGGTGAGGCGCTGGAGCTCGGCCTCCAGTTCGGCGAGCACCTGCGGGTCGAGCAGTTCGCGCAGTTCGGCCTGGCCGAGGAGTTCGGACAGCAGCCGGGAGTCGAGCGACAGGGCGGCGGCGCGGCGCTCGGCGAGCGGGGAGTCGCCCTCGTAGAGGAACTGGGCGACGTAGCCGAAGAGCAGGGAGCGGGCGAAGGGGGAGGGCTCGGGGGTGGTGACCTCGACCAGGCGGACGGCGCGGGATTCGAGGTCGCCCATCAGCTCGACCAGGCCGGGCACGTCGAAGACGTCCTGGAGGCACTCGCGGACGGCCTCCAGGACGATCGGGAACGAGCCGTACTCGGAGGCGACTTCGAGGAGCTGGGCGGCGCGCTGGCGCTGCTGCCAGAGCGGTGTGCGGCGGCCGGGGTTGCGCCGGGGGAGCAGCAGGGCGCGGCCGGCGCACTCGCGGAAGCGGGAGGCGAACAGGGCGGAGCCGCCGACCTGGTCGGTGACGAGCCGCTCGATCTCGCCGGGGTCGAAGAGGGCGGCGTCGGCGCCGACCGGGGCCTCGTCCGGGGCGCTGTCCGGGGCGGACCGCTGCGACGGGCCGGCGAAGTCGAAGTCGGGAGCGAGCAGGTCGGCGTCGGGCAGGCGGAGCACGATGCCGTCGTCGGCGTGCATGACCTGCGGGTCGAGGCCGTGCTTCTCGCGGAGCCGGGCGCCGAGGGCGAGGGCCCAGGGGGCGTGCACCTGGGCGCCGAAGGGGGAGTGGATGACGATCCGCCAGTCGCCGAGTTCGTCGCGGAAGCGCTCGACGACGATCGTGCGGTCGTCCGGGAGGTGGCCGCAGGCGGTGCGCTGTTGGGCGAGGTAGTCGAGCAGGTTCCCGGCGGCCCAGTCGTCGAGGCCGGCCCGCTTGAGGCGCTCGGTGGCGTCGGCGGGGGCGAGTGCGCCCAGCTCGCGGGTGAACGCGCCGAGGGCGCGGCCGAGTTCGAGCGGGCGGCCGAGGGTGTCGCCCTTCCAGAACGGGAGCCGGCCGGGGATTCCGGGGGCGGGCGTGACGAGGACCTTGTCGTGGGTGATGTCCTCGATCCGCCAGGACGTGGTGCCGAGGGTGAAGACGTCGCCCACGCGGGACTCGTAGACCATCTCCTCGTCCAGCTCTCCGACGCGGCCGCCGCCCTTCTTCGGGTCCGTCCCGGCGATGAAGACGCCGAACAGGCCGCGGTCGGGGATGGTGCCGCCGGAGGTGACGGCGAGGCGCTGGGCGCCGGGGCGGCCGGTGACGGTGCCGGCGACGCGGTCCCAGACCAGGCGGGGGCGCAGCTCGGCGAAGGCGTCCGAGGGGTAGCGGCCGGCGAGCATGTCGAGCACCGCGTCGAAGGCGGACTGCGGGAGGGTGGCGAACGGCGCGGCGCGGCGGACCACGGCGAGCAGGTCGTCCACCGGCCAGGTGTCCAGCGCCGTCATGGCGACGAGCTGCTGGGCGAGGACGTCCAGCGGGTTGCGCGGGACGCGCAGGGCCTCGATCCGGCCGGCCCGCATGCGTTCGGTGACCACGGCGGACTGGACGAGGTCCCCGCGGTACTTGGGGAAGAAGACGCCGGTGGAGACGGCGCCGACCTGGTGGCCGGCCCGGCCGACCC
Source organism: Kitasatospora sp. NPDC059722 (assembly GCF_042733235.1). NCBI lineage: Bacteria > Bacillati > Actinomycetota > Actinomycetes > Kitasatosporales > Streptomycetaceae > Kitasatospora > Kitasatospora sp. NPDC059722. Next base: position 56,029 of record NZ_JBHWGD010000046.1, on the reverse strand, counting down.
GCTGGAGGCCGGAGGCCACCGAGGGCGGGGACTCGACCTGGACGACCAGTTCGACGGCGCCCATGTCGATGCCCAGCTCCAGGCTGGAGGTGGCGACCACGGCGGGCAGCCGGCCGGCCTTCAGCTCCTCCTCGACCAGGGACCGCTGCTCCTTGGAGACCGAGCCGTGGTGGGCCCGGGCGAGCACCGGCGGGACGCCCCTGGCCGCGCCGGAGCCGCCCATCAGCTGGGCGGGGGCGTGCGCCTCGGGGGCGGCGGCGCCGGTGGCGCGCTCGTGGGCGATCTCGTTCAGCCGGTTGCACAGGCGCTCGGCGAGGCGGCGGGAGTTGGCGAAGACGATCGTCGAGCGGTGCGCCTGGACGAGGTCGACGATCCGCTCCTCGACGTGCGGCCAGATCGAGCTCTGGCGCTGTGGATCGCTGTCGGAGGAGCCGCCGGTGGCGGGGGCGGCGGGCAGGTCGTCCAGGTCGGGGACGGGCACGACGACCGAGAGGTCGAACTCCTTGGCGGCGGCGGGCTGGACGACGGCGGCGCCGCGCTGCGGGCTGAGGAAGCGGGCCACCTCCTCCACCGGGCGGACGGTGGCGGACAGGCCGATCCGGCGGGCCGGGCGGTCCAGCAGCTCGTCCAGGCGCTCCAGGCTGAGCGCGAGGTGGGCGCCGCGCTTGGTGCCGGCGACCGCGTGGACCTCGTCGAGGATCACGGTGTCGATGCCGCGCAGCGCCTCCCGGGAGGCCGAGGTGAGCAGCAGGAAGAGCGACTCGGGGGTGGTGATCAGGATGTCGGGCGGGTGGGTCGCGAAGCGGCGGCGGTCGGCGGCGGGGGTGTCGCCGGAGCGGATGGCGACCTGGACGTCCGGTTCGGGCACGCCGAGCCGGACGGCGGCCTGGCGGAGCCCGGTCAGCGGGGCGCGGAGGTTGCGCTCGACGTCCACGGCGAGGGCCTTGAGCGGCGAGACGTACAGGACCCGGCAGCGGCGCTTGGTGTCGGCCGGGGGCGGGGTGCTGCTGAGCCGGTCCAGGGCGGAGAGGAACGCGGCGAGCGTCTTGCCGGAGCCGGTGGGGGCGACCACCAGGACGTCCGTCCCCCGTCCGATGGCGCGCCAGGCCTCGGCCTGGGCGGTGGTGGGCGCGGGGAAGGCGCCGGTGAACCAGGCCCGGGTGGCGGGGGCGAACCCGGCGAGCGGGTCGTCCTGCGGTTCGTCCGGCCGGTCGGCCGGCGGGGTCAGCTGCTGGGGCGCCATGCCCCCATGGTGCCGGGTGGGACCGACAACCGGGCGGGTGGCGGGGGAGCGCCGGGTGGGTGGGGCGGTGCGGTGGGCGGTGCAGCGAAAGGAGGTGTAGTTAAAGGAGCAAAAAAGACAATCCGCTCATATGGTGATGATTCCAGCCCATGATCACCCGCGCGCCCGCGGGACCGACGAGCGGAGACCGTGCGATGGCGCAGGTGAACCCGTCCGGAACAGGTCCCGTCCGCGCCCCCCGCCGCGGGGCCCGCGGGCCCGTCCGGGTCCTGCTGGCGATGCTGCTCACCGCGCTCGTGGTCGGCGGCGCCGTGCCGTACGTGTCCGGCAGCGGCCGGGTCTACCTCAGCTACCTGGTGCTGGCCGGACGGGACGACGCCGCCGGCGCGGCCCTGGCCGGGGCCGAGGCCCGCGCGGCGGGCGGGCAGGTCGTCCAGGAGTACCCGCAGATCGGGGCCGTACTGGCGTACGCCCCCGGCGGCTTCGCGGACGAGGTGCGGGCCAGGCCCGGGATCGCCGCCGTCGGGGCCACCCGCACCGCGCCGGTGGTCGGCCCGCCGCGCCCGCTGGACGGCGCCGGGGACTTCGCGGCCGGCACCGAACGCGCCGGGCGCAGCAGCGCGGACCGGTCGGGCGGGGCGGAGCGCTCCGGCGGGACCGACACCGCAGAACTGTCCGAGCGGCAGGAGGACACCACCCTCACGGTGCCCGACCCCGCCGAGCACGACGGCTGGAACCTCACCATGCTCGGCGCCCCCGGCGCCGGGGGCGGCGACGCGACCGCCGCGCCGGCCGGGCCCGCCGGGCCGGCGCCGGAGGCGCTGCACAAGGTGCTCGTCGCGGTGCTCGACTCCGGCGTCGACGACACCCACCCCGACCTCAGGACCGCCGTCGACCCCAAGGCCTCCGCCTCGTGCGCCGACGGGCGCCCCGACCCGCGCACCGGCTCCTGGCGGCCCGACCCCGGGGTCGGCGAGAGCGGGCACGGCACCCACGTCGCCGGGATCGTCGGCGCCGTCCGGGACGGCCGGGGCGTCACCGGGGTCGCGCCGGGCGTGCGGATCGCCGCCGTCCGGCTGCTCGGGCCGCTGGGCCAGTACTACGCGGAGAACATCGTCTGCGGCATGCTGTGGGCCGCCGACCACGGCGCCAGGGCGATCAACAACAGCTACTTCGCCGACCCGTGGAAGTACAACTGCCCGGAGGACCGCGACCAGGCCGCGCTGATCGCCGCCGTCGGCCGGGCCGCGGCCTACGCCCAGCGCAAGGGCGCCGTCGTCGTCGCCTCGGCGGGCAACGACGGGCAGGACCTCGGCGCGGCCAGGACGGACGAGCGCAGTCCGAACGACCGGGTCTCCGGCCCGGCGCAGTCCCGCCACCTTGGTACCGAATGCGTCAGGCTGCCCGGCGAGCTGCCCGGCGTCGTCACCGTCACCGCCGTCAACCGGGACGGCCGCCCCTCCGCGTACTCCAACTACGGGCGCGGCAGGGTCTCGCTGGCCGCGCCCGGCGGGGACCCGGACGGCGGGCCGCAGGGCGCGATCGTCTCCGACTGGCCCGGCGGGCAGTACGCGGCGCTGGCCGGCACCTCGATGGCGGCCGCGCACGTGACGGGTGCGGTCGCGGTGGCCGCCGCGCTCCACCCGGACTACGGCTCGGCCGGACTCGCCGCCCTGCTGGCCACCACGGCCGCGGCCGCCTGCCCGCCGGGGCCGTACGCGTGCGGGGACCGGCAGTACTTCGGCGCGGGGTTGCTGGCGCTGCCGCGGTAGCGCTCCTCCCGCGGACCGGGCGGCGCCCGTCGCGGCCCGGGCGGTGCCCGTCGCGGCCCGGAAAAGCGGGTGACGGACGAGCGCCGGCGGGCGAGGATCGGGGCATGACCGCATTCCTCGCCACCGAACGGCTCGTGCTGCGCCGCTTCACCGCCGCGGACACGGACCACCTGGTCGAGCTGGACGGCGATCCCGAGGTGATGCGCCACCTCACCGGCGGCCGGCCGACGCCGCGGGAGGTCGTGGAGGGCGAGCTGCTGCCGCTCTACCTCGCGCACTACGAGCGCTACGGGGACCTGGGCTGGTGGGCTGCGGAGGAGCGGGCGGGCGGGGCCTTCCTGGGCTGGTTCGAGTTCCGGCCGACGGTGGCGGGCGAGCGCGGCGAGGTCGAGCTCGGGTACCGGCTGCGCCGGGCCGCCTGGGGGCGCGGGTACGCGACCGAGGGCGCGCGGGCGCTGGTCCGCCGCGGTTTCACCGGACTCGGCGTGGAGCGGGTGGTGGCGTACACGATGACGGTCAACGCGGGCTCCCGGCGGGTGATGGAGAAGAGCGGCTTCTCGTACGTCCGGACCTTCCACGAGGACCACCCGGAGGCCATCCCCGGCAGCGAGCACGGCGAGGTCGAGTACGCCCTGGAGCGGGCGCGGTGGCGGGGCTGACGCGCCCGGGGGCTCCGGCGGCCGGTCCGGGATACTGGACGGCATGAGGCTGACGGAGTTCTGGCGACGGATGTACGAGCACTTCGGGGAGACGTACGCGGAGTCCTTCGCCTCCGACCACGTGATGAGCGAGCTCGGCGGCCGGACGGTCCGGCAGGCGCTGGACGCGGGCTGGGAGGCCAAGGACGTCTGGCGGGCGGTCTGCGAGACCCAGGGGGTCTCCGCGCTGCTCCGCTGAGCGGCTCCGCCGTCCCCCGGACGACGGCCGGATGTCGCCGAACCGGCCTCCGCCGCCGGGCCGATGGGACAGACTGTCCCGGTGACAAGTGACACAGAACACCAGAATTCGGACAGGTCGGCCGAGGTGCCGGCCGAGACGTCGGCCAAGGCGGCGGACGGGGGCGGCGGGCTCTGGGGCGGCGGGATGCCGCGCTGGCTGCCCAGGGCGATGGTGCTCGCGTTCGTCCTGCTCGGCCTGTTCCAGCTCGCGGACTGGGCGTTCCGCCAGCTCATCGACCTCTTCGTGATGCTCCTGGTGGCCTTCTTCCTGTCGCTCGCGCTGGAGCCGGCCGTCGACCGGATGGCCGCCCGCGGGGTGCGTCGGGGCGTCGGGACGTTCCTGGTGTTCGTCGCGGTCGCGGTCGCCGTCCTCGGGTTCCTGGCGGCGCTCGGCACGCTGCTGGTGGACCAGGTCGCGAAGATCGCGGGGGACCTGCCGCACCTGGTCGACAACCTGATCACGTGGTTCAACGGGACGTTCCACCAGGACGTCTCGCTGGGCGAGTTGCAGAAGAAGCTGCTCAAGGACTCCGGCACGATCGAGGGTTACGCCCAGCAGGCCGCCGACAACGTCTGGGGCCTGTCCTCCACCGTGATCGGCGGCCTCTTCCAGGCCTTCACGGTCGGACTGTTCACCTTCTACTTCACCGCCGAGGGCCCGAGGGTCCGGCGGACGGTCTGCTCGCTGCTGCCGCCCGCCAAGCAGGGCGAGGTGCTGCGGGCCTGGGAGATCGCGCTCGCCAAGACCGGTGGGTACCTGTACTCGCGCGCGCTGCTCGCGGTGGTGTCGGCCGCTGGGCACTGGGTGATGTTCGCGCTGCTGGACCTGCCGTACGCGGCCGCGCTGGCGATCTGGGTCGGCGTCATGTCGCAGTTCGTGCCGACCATCGGGACGTACCTCGCGGGCGCGCTGCCGGTGCTGGTGGCGCTCACCGTGGAACCGGTGGACGCGCTGTGGGTGCTGGTGTTCACGGTGGTGTACCAGCAGGTCGAGAACTACCTGCTGCACCCGAGGATCACCGCGAGGACGGTGGACGTGCACCCGGCGGTGGCGTTCGGGGCGGTGATCGCGGGCGCGGCGTTGCTGGGGGCGGTCGGCGCGCTGATCGCCATCCCGGCGGCGGCCACGCTGCAGGGCTTCGTCGGGACGTACGTGCGGCGCTACGAGGTGGCGACCGACCCGCGGATCGACCGCGGCGAGCAGCGGCGGGCCCGGCGCGAGCTGCGCCGGGAGGCGGCGCGCCGGCTGCGGCGGATGGTCGGCGGCGGGTCGGACGAGGCGGGCTGAGCCGGACCGGCCCGCCCGGAGCCCCGTGGAATCGAACGGAATCGAACGGGGCTGAATCCGTTCCGGTCGCACCGGGAGGGGCGGGCGGGGTTCGGTGCGCGCCCCCGGTGGCGTGCGACGCTTGAATCGAACAGATGTTCTTTGTACTCTCCGGCGAGGAGTTTTCCACAGGCGGAGCCCGGTCGGGCTCGTTTGTCAGTGGGACGCGCTAGCGTCGAGGACGATGAAGCGCACAGCACAGAACCCGAAGGAAAAGGCCATGGCAGGTACGGACCGCGAGAAGGCCCTAGAGACCGCACTCGCCCAGATCGAGCGACAGTTCGGCAAGGGCTCGGTGATGCGCCTCGGCGAGAAGGCCAACGAGCCGATCGACGTGATCTCCACCGGGTCCACCGCCCTGGACGTCGCCCTCGGGGTCGGTGGCATCCCCCGGGGCCGGGTGGTCGAGATCTACGGCCCCGAGTCCTCCGGAAAGACCACCCTGACGCTGCACCTGGCGGCCAACGCCCAGCGGGCCGGCGGCACGGTCGCGTTCGTCGACGCGGAGCACGCGCTCGACCCGGATTACGCCAAGAAGCTCGGCGTGGACACCGACGCCCTGCTGGTCAGCCAGCCGGACACCGGTGAGCAGGCTCTGGAGATCACCGACATGCTGATCCGCTCCGGCGCGATCGACCTGGTGATCATCGACTCGGTCGCCGCGCTCGTCCCGCGCGCCGAGATCGAGGGCGAGATGGGCGACTCGCACGTCGGTCTGCAGGCCCGTCTGATGAGCCAGGCGCTGCGCAAGATCGCCGGTGCGCTGAACCAGTCGAACACCACCGCCGTGTTCATCAACCAGCTCCGCGAGAAGATCGGCGTCATGTTCGGCTCGCCGGAGACCACGACCGGTGGCCGCGCGCTGAAGTTCTACGCCTCCGTCCGCCTCGACATCCGCCGGATCGAGACCCTGAAGGACGGCACCGAGGCGGTGGGCAACCGCACCCGCGTCAAGGTGGTCAAGAACAAGGTCGCCGCGCCGTTCAAGCAGGCCGAGTTCGACATCCTCTACGGCGTCGGCATCAGCCGCGAGGGCGGCCTGATCGACATGGGCGTCGAGCACGGCTTCATCCGCAAGTCGGGCGCCTGGTACACCTACGAGGGCGACCAGCTCGGCCAGGGCAAGGAGAACGCCCGCAACTTCCTGCGGGACAACCCGCAGCTCGCCGACGAGATCGAGCGGAAGATCAAGGGCAAGCTCGGCATCGGCCCGAAGGTCGAGGAGCCCGCCGAGGGCGCGGCCGACACCGCCGCCGCGGACGGCGCCGCCAAGCCGATCACCGCGGCCGCCGCCAAGACGGCCGCGGCGAAGAAGACGGCGGCGGCCGCCAAGGCCTGAGCCGTTGATGCAGCACGACGAGGTGGGCGGCGCCGGCCCGGCGTCGCCGGACGACGACCACGGGCCGCCGGACTGGTTCGCCGCCGTGGCGGAGGAGCCCGGTCCGGAGCCGTCGGCGACCGGCCCGGTCCGGCCGCGGCGCCGTCGGGAGCCGCGTTCGGCGGCGCGAGGGGCATCCGGCGCGGAGCCGGAGTTCGACCGGGCGCCGGTCCGGGCGGTGCGCGGCGCGGCGCCCGGACCGGGTCCGGCGGAGGGGCTGTCCGACGGGCTCGGGCTGGTCTCCGCCTCCGAGCTGCCCACCGGCCGTCGGCGCCGTCGCTCGGCGCTGGCCGAGGACGCCGACGGGTACGGGGAGCACGCGGACCGCGCGGAACCGGCGGACTACCGGGAGGCGGCCGGTCACGGGGGTGCGGCCGCCTCCGCCCCGCGCGGGCGGACGAGCGCACGGTCGGGTGGCCGGGCGGGTGGCCGGTCGGCTGGGCGCCGACGCACGGAACCGGACGCCGAGCCGGACGGCGAGCAGGCCCGGCCGCGCGAGCCGAAGCGGGCCCGGGCCGAGGAGCACGCCGATCCCGAGAGCCGCGCCCGCGACATCTGCCTGCGGCTGCTCACCGGCACCGCCAAGAGCCGCAAGCAGCTCGCCGACGCCCTGCGCAAGCGGGAGATCCCGGAGGACGTCGCCGACCAGGTGCTCACCCGGCTCGAAGAGGTCGGGCTGATCGACGACGCGGCCTTCGCCGCGGCGTGGGTGGAGTCCCGGCACGCCGTCCGGGGCCTGTCGCGGCGGGCGCTCGCCCAGGAGCTGCGGACCAAGGGCGTGGCCGCCGACCTGGTCGAGCAGGCCGTGGCCCAGCTCGACTATGACGACGAGACGGAGGCCGCCCGAGCCCTGGTCGACCGCAAGCTCCGCAGCACCCGCGGGCTGGAGCCGCAGGCCCGGATGCGGCGGCTGGTCGGTGTGCTGGCCCGGCGCGGCTACTCCGAGGGGCTGGCCTTCCGAGTGGTGCGCGCGGCCATCGAGGAAGAGGACGCGGAAGCCGACGACTGAGCTGCCTCGGGGGCCCGGCGCACCGCATCGAACCGGAGGACGCGCACCGGACGTGGTGACCGAGGGGAGCGGGTGCCGGTGCAGCCGCGAGGAGATCGAGCAGGGCTGCGTGCGGGTCGGCGAGGACGTGCTGCCGGCCGTCCGGGGCGGCGGGAGCACCCCGAACTCGTGCGCACCCCGGGGGCGTTGCGCTACCGGGTCCCGTAGCGGCGGAACGTGCAGGCCGGGCGCGAGGTGCGCGTCATGGTGCGGCCGGAGGTGGTGGACGACCTCGGGGCCGGGCTGATCGCCCGGGAGGTCGCCCGGCGGGTGTCCGAGGAGCTGACCCACCCGGGGCGGATCCGGGTGACAGTGGTCCAGGAGAGCCGGGTCACCGAGGTGGCGCGGCAGAGGGGTCGAGCCGCTCGGGGACGGCCTCCGGGGCCGGCTCGGGTTCGGGCTCGGGCGCGCCGGTGAGCGGTGCCGGGCCGCCCCGGGCCCGGTCGGCGAGCGCCAGCAGGTCCTCCGCGGCGGCGCCCTGGGTGACGCCGACGAGGTGCCCGTCCGGCCGGATCAGCAGCACGGTGTGCGGGCCGGCGTCCGGGTACTCCTCGGCGACGAGCACCTCGGCCGGGACGGGCAGGGCGTTCGCGACCTCGGCGAGCCGGGGCATCAGCCCGGCGCCCAGCCAGTGCTCGGCGGACCAGACGGCGGTGCCGGGGGCCACGAGCAGCAGCAGGAAGGTCGAGCCGAGCCGGGCGTGGAGGTGGTCGGGGCTGCCGTCGGCGGAGAGCACCGGGAGGTCGGGCACGAGCACGCCGGGGGCGGTGGCGGGCAGCAGCTCGCTGAGCGAGGTGGTGGTGCGCGCGCCGCGCTGGACCGGCACCCGGCCGGGGACGCCCGAGGGCGCCGCCGGGTAGGCGGGCGCGCCGCCGAAGCGGCCGGTGCCGAGCTGGCCGTCGGCGAGCAGCGGCGCGTGCTTGCGGAAGCCGCCGACGAGCAGCGAGCGCCGGGTCTGCTGCCAGCCGCGCAGCGGGCGCAGCAGCGGCATGGACTGGTCGACGGCGCGCAGCCGGGCGCCGACGGCGCCGCGGCGCTCGGCCTCGTAGCCGTCCAGGAGGGAGCCGCCGGGCTGGGGGCCGCCGGAGTGGAGGTGCCAGGCGAGGGCGAGCCGCCAGGCGAGGTTGTCGGCGTCGCGCAGCCCGTCGGCGAGGTTCTGCATGCCGAGGGCGCCGTGCAGGTGGGCGGCGTCGCCGGCGAGGAAGCAGCGGCCGCTGCGGAAGCGGGCGGCGAGGCGCTGCTGGGCGGTGTGGTCGGCGGCGGCGAGCAGCTCGAAGCGGGGGAGTTCGCCGCACCAGCCGGTGAGGCTCGCGGTGACGCGGTTGAGCAGGGTGTCGCCGGTGACGACGCCGGGCCAGGTGGCGTGCGGGTCGACCTGCTCGGTGGGGGCCGGGCGGCCGGGCGGCAGGCGCCAGTCGAGCCGCCAGACGCCGTCCGGCAGGGGGCGGGCGGAGGCCTCGCGGTCGCCGCGCCACGGCGGCTCGCGGTGCAGCCGGGCGCCGTCGAAGGGCAGGTCGACCCGGACGGTGGCGATGGCGTTGCGGTCGACGGCCGGGCGGCCGGGGAAGCGGATCTTCAGGAGCTTGCGGATCGTGGAGCGCGCGCCGTCGCAGCCGACCAGGTGGCTGCCGCGCCACCAGGTGCTGGAGCCGTCCTGGGTGCCGTGGGTGCGGACGCTGACGCCGTCGCGGTCCTGGACGAGCTCGGTGACGCGGCTGAGCGGGACGAGTCTGACCAGCGGGGTGCCGGTGAGGGCGTCGCGCAGGCCGCGCTGGAGGCGGTGCTGCGGCAGGTGGAAGGCGGGCGAGTCGGTGAGGTCGATCCGCAGCACCTCCTGGCGGCGCCGCCAGATGGCGAAGGAGTCCCAGAGGGCGGAGTCGGAGACGGCCCGGGGGTAGCCGATCCGGGTGAGGAAGGCGGTGGAGTCGGCCCCGAGGACGACGCTGCGCGGGCCCTCGGGGCAGAGCCCGGAGCCCTCGTCCAGGACGACGGTCGGCACCTCGTGCCGGGCGAGCGCGAGGGCCAGGGCCAGACCGACCGGTCCGGCCCCGACCACGATCACCGGGTCCATGCCGGGCCCTCCGGGCGGGGGTGGACCGTTCGGGCCCGGAAGGCCGGGCATGGGCAGGCCGTCAGGCTGGCGTCATATGCCGCGTGGAAGCTCCCGGGAGGTGTCACGAAGAGCAATGCAACAGTTCACCTGCGTGTCCGTCAAGCAGCAGCCGAAGTGCGCCGGTTCGCGCCGCGACGGCCGCGTGCTTCGATCCACCGGGCGAGCGCGGTGAGCAACAGGCACATCGCGACGTAGATCGGACCGATCACCAGGACCACCGGGATGTAGGGGAAGCCCGCGGCGTTCATCGGCTGGCTCGCGATCGCCTTACCGACGAACAGCAGCTCGTGGTAGGTGATGACGAAGCCGAGCGAGGTGTCCTTCAGGGTGACGACCAGCTGGCCGATCATCGTCGGCAGCATCGAGCGGACCGCCTGCGGCACCAGGATGCCGGCCATCACCTGGGTCTTGCGCATCCCGAGGGCGTACGCCGCCTCGGACTGGCCCCGGGGGACGGCGTTGACGCCGCTGCGGATGATCTCGGCCTGGACCGCGCCGTTGTAGAGGGTGAGGCCGAGCACCAGCGCCCACATCGGGTCCTTGGCGAAGAACGCGTAGTAGAGCGCGACGATGAGGATCAGCAGCGGCATCGCCCGGAAGAACTGGACGATCGCGGTGCACACCCAGCGCACCGGCTTGTGGTCGGACAGCCGCCCGGCGGCGAGCAGCGAGCCGAGGGTGAGCGAGAACAGCGCCGCCAGGCCGAAGGCCTCCAGGGTGGAGAGCAGGCCGTCCAGGATCCGCTGCTGGATGGTGTTGTACTGGAAGACGTCCCAGAGCCCGGCGTCGAACTGGCCGCTGTCGGACAGCGCCGTGACGGCGTACCAGAGCAGGCCGGCGATCGCGACGAACGCCAGCACGCCGAACAGCCGGTACCGCGTGCGGGCCTTCGGACCGGGGGCGTCGTACAGGACGCTGGCGGTCGAGCCGCGGGTGAAGGGGCTGTTCATCGGGCCACCGCCAGTCGGGACTCCAGGATGCGGAACAGGGTGGCGATCACGGCGCTGATCACCAGGTAGGCGCAGGCCACCCAGAAGAAGATCGAGAAGATCGAGTAGCCGCGCTCGGAGAAGGTCTGCTGCGCGCTGTACAGCTCGCCGACGCTGAACGCGCCGGCGATCGCCGAGTTCCTCGGCAGGGCGATGAACACGCTGCTCATCGGGGCCAGCACGGTCCGGGCGGCCTGCGGCAGGACGACCAGGGTGAGCGTCTGGCCGAAGGTCATGCCGAGGCTGCGGGCGGCCTCGGCCTGGCCGAGCGGCACGGTGTTGATGCCCGAGCGCAGCACCTCGCAGACGAACGAGGCGGTGTACCCGCCGAGCGCCAGCGTCGCGAAGGTGAGGTGCTCGAAGTGCACGTCGAGCGCGGGCAGTCCGAACTCGACGGCGAAGAACAGCAGGGTCAGCGGGGTGTTGCGGAAGATCGTCACCCAGCCGGTGCCGAAGGCGCGCAGCACCGGGACCGGGGAGACCCGGAAGGCCGCCAGCAGGGTGCCCAGCAGCAGGGCGAGCAGCGCGCTGAGGGCGCTCAGCTCGATCGTCTGCAGGAAGCCGTCGCGGAACAGCGTGAAGTTGCCGTCCTCGAACAGGAAACCCATCCGGCGGCCCTCCTCTCAGGAGCGGTAAGGAATCGGGCGGGTGGATCAGTAGCGCTCGAGGGCCGGCGGGGTGGGCGCCGCGGAGCCGGAGAGGCCGAGGGTCGCGTCGTACGCCTTCTTCCAGTCGCCGTTGTCCTGGTGCGCCTTGATGGAGTCGTTGATGGCGTTGCGCAGGGCCGCGTCGTCCTTGTTGAGGCCGACGCCGTACTTCTCCTGGGTGAACGGCTGGCCGACCACCTTGAGCTTGGGGCTGTACTTGGAGGCGTAGCCCTTGAGGATCGCGTCGTCGGTGGTGACGGCGTCGACCTCGCCGGACAGCAGCTTCTCGACGCAGGCCGAGTAGGTGTCGAACTGCGTGATCTTCGGGTTGTACTGCTGGATGTTCTTGATGGACGTCGAGCCGGTGGCGGTGCAGACGTTCTTGCCCGTGACCGCGTCCTTGCCGGTGATGTCCTTGTTGTCGGCCTTCACCAGCAGGTCCTGGCCGGCGATGTAGTACGGGCCGGCGAAGGAGACCGACTTCTTGCGCTCGTCGTTGATGCTGTAGGTGCCGACGTAGAAGTCGATCTGGCCCTTGGCGATGGCGGGCTCGCGCTGCGAGGAGACCAGCGTCTGCCACTTGATCTGCTGCGGGGTGAAGCCGAGGTCGGCGGCGACCATCTTGGCGATCTCGATGTCGAAGCCGCTGCGGTCGCCGCTGGCGACGTCCTCCCAGCCGAGGAACGGCTGGTCGGCCTTGGCGCCGATGATCAGCTGGCCGCGCTTGTGGGCCTCGGCGAGCACCGCCGAGTCGATCTTGACGTCGGTCTTGACCGTGTAGGTCGGCAGCGCGGGGGCGCCGCTGGGGGTGGCGGCGGCGTCGGGCGAGCCGTCCTTGCCGCACGCGGCGGTGGCGGTGAGCGCGACGGCACAGAGCGCGACGGCGAGGGTGCGACGAGTCCTCATGAGGGTTGTTCTCCTGGGGGCTGGGCCACGGGGTCAACCGGGCTCTGGCGTCTGGAAGTTGTGCGCAGGGGCGGGCCGGCCGGCGCCGTTGGCGGGCCGGCCTTCCGGGGGAGGCGGAGCGTCAGTGGTGCAGGATCTTGGAGAGGAAGTCCTTGGCGCGCTCGGAGCGCGGTGCGGTGAAGAAGGCGTCCGGCGTGTTCTGCTCGACGATCTTGCCGTCGGCCATGAACAGCACCCGGTTCGCGGCGGAGCGGGCGAAGCCCATCTCGTGGGTGACCACGACCATCGTCATGCCGTCGGCGGCCAGCTGGCGCATGACCTCCAGCACCTCGTTGACCATCTCCGGGTCGAGGGCCGAGGTGGGCTCGTCGAAGAGCATCACCTTCGGCTTCATGGCCAGCGCGCGGGCGATCGCCACGCGCTGCTGCTGGCCGCCGGACAGCTGGGCCGGGTACTTGTCCGCCTGCGCGCCGACGCCGACGCGCTCCAGCAGCTCCCGGGCCGTCTTCTCGGCCTGCGGGCGCGCCACCTTGCGCACCTTGACCTGGCCCATGACCACGTTCTCCAGCACGGTCTTGTGGGCGAACAGGTTGAAGCTCTGGAACACCATGCCGACCTCGGCGCGCAGCCGGGCCAGCTCCTTGCCCTCGGCGGGCAGCGGGCGGCCGTCGATGGTGATGGTGCCGGAGTCGATGGTCTCCAGCCGGTTGATCGTCCGGCAGAGCGTGGACTTGCCCGATCCGGAGGGCCCGATCAGCACCACGACCTCGCCCTGGGTGATCCGCAGGTCGATGCCCTGGAGCACGTGGAGGGCGCCGTAGTGCTTGTTCACGCCGTCCAGCACGACCAGCGGAGCGGCTGCGGACTTCGAGTCCATGATCGGATTCCCGGTCATCGCGCCTGCTCTCTCGTTCGGCCCGCGCGAAGTCTGAACTCCCTTGGGCTGCAATGGTGGTACGAAATCCGGGGGCCGCAGCCGGCGGAGCCGCAGCCCCCGGTGGGCCGACCATAGGAGCCGTGACGATGCCTCGTCAGCCGATCTGAGCGGAACTTGAGCATCACGAAACGGCCACACGGCGCTCGCAAGCTGTTCGTCCGGCCGCGATCGGGGCACGGTTGACGTGGACGGCGCCCGCGCGGTGCGTCCCGCGGGGCCCCGCCGCGCGGCCGAACCTGGCGTCCGGCGGCCCGCTGGCCCATACTGCGCAGGACCGGGACCGACCGAGCGGCCCCGGTGATCACCGCCCGGGGGAGTCCCCGGGGCCCCTGGAGACGTCGGGGAACGGGGAAGGAGGAGACATGCGACTACTGCTCGTCGAGGACGACGAACGCGTGGCCGCCGCGCTGGTCGCGGTGCTGGGACGGCACGGGTTCCAGGTCCGGCACGCCCGCAGCGGGCACGAGGCCCTGGACGCGCTGGTGCCGGACGGCAACGAGCCGTACCGGGTGGTGTTGCTCGACCTCGGGCTGCCCGACCGCGACGGCTTCGAGGTGTGCAGCCGGATCCGGGCCGGCAGCGGCGTTCCGGTGATCATGGTCACCGCCCGGGCCGACATCCGCTCCCGGATCCACGGCCTCAACCTCGGCGCCGACGACTACGTCACCAAGCCGTACGACATGGGCGAACTGCTCGCCCGCATCCACGCCGTCGCCCGCCGCGGCGCCGCGCCCTCCGCCGCCTCGCCAGCCGCGCCCGACGCGGTCCCGCAGCAGCGCGGTCCGCTGGAGTCCCGCGGCATACGGATCGACCGGGAGCGCCGCCGGGTCAGCGTGGACGGCCGCGACGTGCCGCTCACCCGCAAGGAGTTCGACCTGCTCGCGCTGCTCGCCCAGAGCCCCGGCGTGGTCTACCGCCGCGAGCAGATCTTCAGCGAGGTGTGGCGCAGCGGCTGGGAGGGCAACGGCCGCACGCTGGAGGTCCACATCGGCTCGCTGCGCAACAAGCTCGCCCTGCCCGGCCTGGTCGAGGCCGTGCGCGGCGTCGGCTACCGGCTGATCCCCGAGTGCCCGGCGGCCGCCCCGGACGCGCCCCCGGCCGGCGCGGAGCACTGACCGTACGTGCGTAATCGCCTGCTCGGCATCCTGCTCGCCCTGATGGTCTGCGTCCTGGCCGCCCTCGGGCTGCCGCTCGCGGCGGCGGTCGCGGCGGCCCAGCAGACCAAGGTGGTCGTCGACCGGCTCGACGACGCCGCCCGCTTCGCCCAGGACCTGCCCACCTCCGGCACCTCGGACGCGGCGCGCAAGGGCGACCCGGGGCCCGCCCCCGGCGACCTCAGCCGGCGCAACGCGATCGACGCCGAGGTCGCCCGCTACTACGACCTGTACGGCGTGCGCCTCGGCATCTTCCAGCGCGACGGCGTCCCGATCGCCGCCGCGCCGAAGAACTGGACGGTGCCCTCCGGCGGCTCCGGCGCCCAGGCCTTCCAGGAGGCGCTGGACGGGCGGCGCAGCCACAACCCGCCCCAGGTCTGGCCGTGGACCGGTGACCGCACGGTCATCGTCGCAGCCCCGGTGGTGCGCGACGGCGACGTCGTCGCCGTGGTGCTCAGCGAGTCGCCGACCGGGGCGCTGCGCACCCGGATCCTGCACAGCTGGCTGGTGATCGGGGCCGGCGAGGCCGCCGCGATGATCGTCGCCGTGCTGCTCGCCGTCCGGCTCACCGAGTGGGTGCTGCGCCCGGTGCGCACCCTGGACCGGGCCACCCACGACATCGCCACCGGCCGGATGAACGCCCGGGTCGCCCCCGGCGGCGGCCCGCCCGAACTGCAGCGGCTGGCGCACTCGTTCAACGAGATGGCCGACCACGTCGTGCTCGCCCTGGACCAGCAGAAGGCCTTCGTCGCGGACGCCTCCCACCAACTGCGCAACCCGCTGGCCGCGCTGCTGCTGCGGGTCGAGGTGCTCGGCCTGGAACTGCCCGAGGGGCACGAGGAGGAGCTGGGCGTCGTCCGCGAGGAGGGCGCCCGGCTGGCCCGGGTGCTGGACGACCTGCTCGGCCTCGCCACCGCCGAGCACGCCCGCCCCGAACCCGAGCCGACCGACCTCGCCGCGCTCACCCTCGCCCGGGTCGACGCCTGGCGGACGGTGGCCGTGCAGCGCGGCATCGAGCTGCGCTGGGACGGCCCGGCGCTCGCGCTCGGCATGGCCGACCCGATCGGCTTCGGCTCGGCGCTGGACGCGGTCCTGGACAACGCGCTCAAGTTCTCCCCGGAGGGCAGCCGGGTGCGGCTGCGGGTCGCGGTGCGGCGCGACGAGGTCGCGGTGACGGTCAGCGACGCCGGGCCGGGCCTCACCGAGGAGGAGGTCTCCCGGGCGGGCGACCGGTTCTGGCGCAGCCCGCGGCACCAGAACGTGGACGGCTCCGGGCTCGGCCTGTCGATCGCCCGCACCCTGCTGCTGGCGGGCGGCGGTTCGCTCGGCTTCGCCCCGGTCAAGCCGACCGGGCTCGCGGTGACCCTGGCCGTGCCCCGCCCGGGGAAGCAGTAGTCGGGGAAGCAGTGGTCGCGGACGCGCCAGGTCAGGGCTTGACCGAGCGGTAGTAGCGCATCGCGCCCTCGTGGAGGGGGAGCGGGTCGGTGTACACGGCGGTGCGCAGGTCGACCAGCTGGGCGGCGTGGACCTGGGCGCCGATCTGGTCGCGGCTGTCGATCACCGCCTCGGTCATGCCCTGGACCAGGCCGGGGTCGACGTCGTCCCGGGTGATCAGCAGGTTGGGCACCGCCACGGTGGCGACGGCGTCCTGCGGCTCGGCGTTCGGGTAGGTGCCCTTGGGCATGGTGGCCGCCCGGTAGGCGTCGGTGCCGCCGCCCTCGGCCTTGTGGAGCTGCTCGGACAGGTCGGCCAGCGGGACGATCCTGATCCGGACGTGGTCGGAGAGGTCGGTCAGCGCGCTGGTGGGCAGGCCGCCGGACCAGAAGAAGGCGTCCACCCTGCCCTCGCGCAGGTCGTCGGCGGCGTCGCCGACCCCGTCCGGCACGCCCTTGATGTCCCGGTCCGGGTCCAGGCCGGCGGCGGTCAGCAGCCGCCTGGTCACCAGGTTCACCCCGGACTGCGGCAGGCCCACGCCCACCCGCAGGCCCTTGAGGTCGGCGGTGCGCTGGACCGGCGAGGAGGCCGGGACGATCAGCTGGAGGTAGTCGTCGTAGAGCCGGGCGATCGCCCGCAGCCGGTCCTTGCCGGGCCCCTGGTAGTCGGCGACGGCGTCGGCCGTCGCTATGGCGAACTGGTCCCGGCCGTCGGCCACCCGCTTCAGGTTCTCGACCGAGCCGTCGGTGTTGTCCAGCGCCAGCCGTACCCCGGGCATCGACTTGGCGACGTGCGCCTGCAGCAGCTGCCCGTACCGGTCGTAGACCCCGCGCTGCACGCCCGTCGCGAAGTGCGTCTCCCCGCGCGGGTAGCCGGGCGAGCGGCCCGCCGAGAGCCACCACCCGCCGAGTCCCGCCAGCAGCAGGGCCAGTACCAGGACCGTCCGCCACAGCGGGCTTCGGGCGGCCGCGCGGAGCACGGCGCCCGGACGTGAGGGAACGGTGGGGGTCATGCAGGGATAGTGCCAGGCGCCCCGGCAGAACGGGAGGGGCCGCGGGGCCGCCGTCCGTGAAAACGCCCTTCACGCGTGCCCGTACCCTGGTCTGGTGAGCGGTGAGAGCGGATTGAAGAGCTACAAGGTCGTCACGCACGGCTGTCAGATGAACGTCCACGACTCCGAGCGCCTGTCCGGGCTGCTGGAGGAGGCGGGCTACGTCAAGGCCGGGCCCGAGGGCGACCCGGACCTGGTGGTGTTCAACACCTGCGCGGTGCGCGAGAACGCCGACAACAAGCTGTACGGCAACCTCGGGCAGCTCGCGCCGGCCAAGGGCCGCAACCAGGGCATGCAGATCGCCGTCGGCGGCTGCCTCGCGCAGAAGGACCGCGACACCATCGTCCAGCGCGCCCCCTGGGTCGACGTGGTGTTCGGCACCCACAACATCGGCCACCTGCCGGCGCTCCTGGAGCGGGCCGCAGTCGAGAAGAAGGCCCAGGTCGAGATCCTGGAGTCGCTGGAGACCTTCCCCTCCACGCTGCCCACCCGCCGCGAGTCCGCCTACGCCGCCTGGGTCTCGATCTCGGTCGGCTGCAACAACACCTGCACCTTCTGCATCGTGCCCGCGCTGCGCGGCAAGGAGGAGGACCGCCGCCCCGGCGACGTCCTCGCCGAGATCGAGGCGCTGGTGGACGAGGGCGTCATCGAGGTGACCCTGCTCGGCCAGAACGTCAACGCCTACGGCTCCGACCTGGGCGACCGCGAGGCCTTCTCCAAGCTGCTGCGCGCCGCCGGCCAGGTCGAGGGCCTGGAGCGGATCCGCTTCACCTCCCCGCACCCGCGCGACTTCACCGACGACGTCATCGCCGCGATGGCCGAGACGCCGAACGTGATGCACCAGCTGCACATGCCGCTGCAGTCCGGCTCGGACCGCGTCCTCAAGGCGATGCGCCGCTCCTACCGGCAGGACCGTTTCCTCGGGATCATCCGCAAGGTCCGCGAGGCCATGCCGGACGCGGCCATCTCCACCGACATCATCGTGGGCTTCCCCGGCGAGACCGAGGAGGACTTCGAGGAGACGATGCACGTCGTCCGCGAGGCGCGCTTCACCAACGCGTTCACCTTCCAGTACTCCAAGCGCCCCGGCACCCCGGCCGCGGAGATGGCGGACCAGGTGCCGAAGGCCGTCGTGCAGGCCCGCTACGACCGGCTCATCGCGCTCCAGGAGGAGATCTCCTGGGACGAGAACAAGAAGCAGGTCGGCCGCACGCTGGAGATCCTGGTCGCCGAGGGCGAGGGCAAGAAGGACGGCAAGACCGACCGCCTCTCCGGACGCGCCCCCGACAACCGCCTCGTGCACTTCAACCCGAGGCTTCGAGGGTTGAACGACGAGCACAGCACGCGGCCCGCCGAGCCGGTGCGCCCGGGTGACGTGGTGACCGTCGAGATCACCTACGCCGCCCCGCACCACCTGCTGGCCGAGGGCCCGGCCCTCGCCGTGCGCCGCACCCGCGCGGGCGACGCGTGGGAGAAGCGCCAGGCCAAGCCCGCCGCCAAGCCGGCCGGCGTGATGCTCGGCCTGCCGAGCATCGGCGCCCCGGCGGCGCTGCCGCTCGCGGCCCCGGCGGGCGGCTGCTGCGGGGACTGACGCCCGCCCCGCCCGCCCCCGCGAAGGACGCTCCGGCGGCCCGGCAGGACCTTCGGGTCCCGCCGGGCCGCCGTGCTTCTCGGCTGGTGCCGTGGCCGGGCGTCGCAACACGGCGGACCTGTCCGGCCACGGCACTAGAGTGATCCACATGCTGGTAGCCGCCGCCGTGTGCCCCTGTCCGCCGCTGCTCGTCCCCGAGGTCGCCGCCGGGGCGGCGAGCGAACTGGACGCGCTGCGGGCCGCCTGCGACGAGGCACTGGCGGCGCTGGTCGCGGCCGGGCCGGAACTGGTCGTGGTGGTCGGCGCCGGGCCCGGGGCCGAGGTGTGGACCGAGGGCGGGGCGGGCTCCTTCCGCCGCTACGGGGTGCCGCTGGTGGCCAAGCTGCCGGGCGGCCGGGTCGAGGGGCCGGAGCTCGCGCCCTCGCTGACCGTCGGGGCGTGGCTGCTGGAGCGCGCCGGGGTGACCCTGCCGACGCACGCCTGCGCCGTGCCCGAGGACGCCCCCGCCGACCGCATGCTCGGGCTGGGCCAGGGCCTGGCCGGGCTGGCCGACCGGGTCGCCCTGCTGGTGCTCGGCGGCGGCAGCGCCTGCCGCACGGTGAAGGCGCCCGGCTACCTGGACGAGCGCGCCGAGGGCTACGACGCGGCGCTGGCCGCCGCCCTGGGCTCGGCCGACCTCCCCGCCCTGGCCGCGCTGGACGCCGCCCTGGCCGCCGAACTGAAGGCCGACGGCCGGGCGCCCTGGCAGGTGCTGGCCGGCGCCGCCGAGGGCGCCGGCCTCACCGCGCGGCTCGGCTACCAGGACGCGCCGTACGGCGTCGGGTACTTCGTGGCGTCCTGGAGCTGATCACCGCCGCACCCGCGCTCAGGCGTGCGGCGCCCGGCCGTTGCCGCCGGTTCCCTCCTCGCCGGGCTCCGGCTTGTGGGCGAAGTCGTCGACCGCGCCCTTGGCCTTGCTGGCACCGTGCTCGATCTTGTCGCTGTACTTGCCCTTGGTCGCCTTGTCGATGGCGCCGCCGGCCTTGTCCACCATGCTGTCGATCTGGTCGTGGTGCTTGCCGGCGAGCTCGCTGGCGCGCTCCTTGAGCTCCTCGGCCTTGCCCTTGAGGTTGTCCATCAGGCCCATGGCGATCTCCTTCTCTCCCTGTTTCCTGCCCAACGTCCGGGAGGGGTAAAGCGTTCGCAAACCGGACCAGGGCCTGGAAACAGCCGGAAACAGTCATATCGTCGCGCAATCGGGGGCGGGAGGCAGCCCGGTGCCCGGTCCCACGGCGGTTTTGCGAGACTGGAGCGGTGAGCAGCTCCCGCACCGTCCAGCCCCCCGTCGTGTCGATCGTCGGGGCGACCGCCGCCGGCAAGTCCGACCTCGCCGTGGCCGTCGCCCGCAGCCTCGGCGGCGAGATCATCAACACCGACTCGATGCAGCTCTACCGGGGCATGGACATCGGCACCGCCAAGCTCACGACGGACGAGCGGGGCGGGATCCCGCACCACCTGATGGACGTCTGGGACGTCACCGAGGCCGCCAGCGTCGCCGAGTACCAGCGGCTGGCCCGCGCCGAGATCGACCGGCTGCTCGCCGCCGGGCGGGCCGCGGTGCTGGTCGGCGGCTCCGGGCTGTACGTCCGGGCGGCGATCGACGAGATGGAGTTCCCCGGCACCGACCCGGCCGTCCGCGCCCGGCTGGAGGCGGAGCTCGCCGAGGCCGGCCCGTACGCGCTGCACCGGCGGCTGGCCGGGCTCGACCCGGCGGCGGCCGAGGCGATCCTGATCGGCAACGGGCGGCGGATCGTCCGCGCGCTGGAGGTCATCGAGATCACCGGGCAGCCGTTCACCGCCAACCTGCCGAGCAACACCGCCGTCTACGACGCCGTGCAGATCGGCGTCGCGGTGCCGCGCCCCGAGCTGGACGAGCGGATCGCCCTGCGCGTCGACCGGATGTGGGAGGCCGGGCTGCTCGACGAGGTGCGCGCGCTCGAACGGGTCGGGCTGCGGGAGGGCAGGACCGCCTCCCGGGCGCTCGGGTACCAGCAGGTGCTCGACCACTTCGCCGGCGAGTGCACCGAGGACGAGGCGAAGGCCGAAACCGTGCGGGCCACCAAGCGCTTCGCCCGCCGCCAGGAGTCCTGGTTCCGCCGGGACGACCGGATCCACTGGCTCTCCCGCCCGGCCGGCACCGACCCGGTCGAGCTGCTGGAACGTTCCCTTGAGCTGATCGGGCGTCAGCGCGCGTCGGCCGCGTAGGCGGGATCCGGCCACTTCGGCGGTGCAGCTGCGCGAGCACGTGGCCGTGCAGGACCAACCGGGGGTTACGGCCCGATCACGTGATGGCCACGGATCACCCGCCGACCCCGGAGAGGCCCGGAACGCACCTCTGGACATGCCATCATCGGTGTCATAAGGGTCGGCCCGGGCGGGCCGGCCGTACCGGCCGCGAGTCCGCTCGTGTCGAACTGTCAGGGGAGGCCGTGTGTCGACGGGTACCGGCCCCGAGTCCGGCCAGAGCGGGAGCGTCACCGCACCGGCCGACGAGTTCGACGAGTCGACGATGGGTGACCTCCCCGTGCTGACCGGCCTGGACGCGCCCACCTCCTACGCCGTCGCGCTGCCCACGCTGGACACCAGCGGCCCGGCCGGCGCGGTGCACGAGCGGGAGATCCGCCCGCGGCGCCGGCTGCGGTGGTGGCAGACGCTGCCGATCGCGCTGCTCGGCACCCTCGGCTCGCTGATGTTCAGCTTCCCGCTCGCCTTCGGCTCCGCCGGGGCGCGGGCGACCATGGTCGGGATGCTCGGCCTGCTGCTCACCGCCGCCTCCGTCGGCTGGGGTGCGATGGCCGCCCGTCACGCCGGGTACAAGTGGCCGGGCCTGCCGCGCCGGGGCTCCGGGAAGCGGGCCGGGTGGAAGGCGATCGTCGTCTACACCCTGATCGCGCTCGCCGCCTGCGCCCTCGCCGTCTGGCGGGTCGCCCACCTCCGCTAGGGCCGAGGCACCAGCCCGACGGGCCGCCCGCCCCGACCGGCCTCCCGCCCTCCTCAGTACCATCGGGAGGGTGAGCGCATCCTCTTCGCAGCCGGCCGGCATCCCCTTCCTCAAGGGGCACGGCACCCAGAACGACTTCGTCATCGTCCCCGACCCCGACGGCCGGCTGGCGATCGGCCCGCAGGCCGTCGCGGCGCTGTGCGACCGGCGGGCGGGCATCGGCGGTGACGGCCTGCTGCGCGTGGTGCGCTCCGCCGCCGAGCCGGCCGCCGCGGACCTCGCCGACCGGGCCGAGTGGTTCATGGACTACCGCAACTCCGACGGCAGCATCGCCGAGATGTGCGGCAACGGCCTGCGGGTCTTCGCCCGCTACCTGGTCGAGGCCGGCCACGCCAAGCCCGGCGAGATCTCGGTGGCCACCCGGGCCGGGGTGCTGACCGCGCGGGTCGCCGAGGACGCCGAGGACGGCACGGCCGGCGAGATCACCATCGACATGGGCCGCGCGAGGCTGCCCGGGCCGGACGGCATCGAGGTCGCCGTCGGCGAGCGGCGCTGGCCCGCGCTGAACGTCAACATGGGCAACCCGCACGCCGTCGCCTTCGTCGAGAGCCTCGACCACGCGGGCGACCTGCTGCGCCCGCCGCTCACCAGCCCCGAGGGCGCCTACCCCGAGGGCGTCAACGTCGAGTTCGTGGTGGACCGCGGGCCGCAGCACGTCGCCATGCGGGTGCACGAGCGCGGCTCCGGCGAGACGCTGTCCTGCGGCACCGGCGCGTGCGCCGTCGCGGTGGCCTCGATCCGGCGCGACGGCCTCGACCCGGCGGTCACCGGCGAGGCGGCGACCTACGCGGTGGACCTGCCCGGCGGGCGGCTGACGATCACCGAGCACCCCGACGGCCTGGTGCAGATGACCGGCGCCGCGGTGATCGTGGCGGCCGGCGAGATCGACCCCCGGTGGTGGGCGGCACTGACCGGCTGAGGGCCCGGTTTGCCCATTTCGTACGGTGACGAATCCCCCCGATCGAGTGATACCGGTCGCAGAGGGGAAGCGAGGCATCGCGCAACGTGCTGTGCTCGGTAGCATGGATCACCGGGTCGGCGCCCCTCGTCGGGGCGGCCGCCGGTGACCGTCGCCGGAGGTGCCATGACCATCGAAGCCGGACAACCGCTCGGGCCGCCGACAAGCACGCGGCAGGCCGGGGTCCTGCGGCCCCTGGGCGGCCTCGGCCGGGCCGCGCTCGGCCGCGCCGGGCGGGCCGCCCTGCTGGCCACCGGCCGCCAGCCGGTGCCGGACGCGCTCGAACCGCTCGTCCGGGCCCACCGCGGGCACCATCCGCAGGCCGACCTCGGACTGCTCGCGCGCGCCTACCGGCTGGCCGAGGCCAGCCACCGCGGGCAGAAGCGCAAGAGCGGCGAGCCGTACATCACCCACCCGCTGGCCGTCACCATGATCCTGGCCCAACTCGGCGCCGGGACCACGACGTTGGTCGCCTCGCTGCTCCACGACACGGTGGAGGACACCGAGTTGACGCTGGATCAGGTGAGCGCCGGGTTCGGGCCCGAAGTCGCCTACCTGGTCGACGGGGTGACGAAACTGGAGAAGGTCGACTTCGGCGCCGCGGCCGAGGCCGAGACCTTCCGCAAGATGCTGGTCGCCACCGGGGACGACGTCCGGGTGATGGTGATCAAGCTCGCCGACCGGCTGCACAACATGCGCACCATCCGGCACATGAAGCCGGCCAGCCAGGTGCGGATCGCCAAGGTCACCCGGGACGTGCTGATCCCGCTGGCCGAGCGGCTCGGCATCCAGGTGCTCAAGGCGGAGCTGGAGGACATCGTCTTCGCCACCCTGCACCCCGAGGAGCACACCCGCACCCGCACCCTGATGGCCGGTCACGAGGGTGAGCCGGACACCCTGCTGGAGCCCTTCGCGCGGCTGCTGGCCCGGCAGCTGGCCGAGACCGGGGTCGCCGCCGAGGTCACCGTCCGGCCGCGGCACTGCGTCTCGCTGCACCGGGTGCTGCTCAAGCGGGCCGCCGCGCCCGGGGCGGACGGGCGGCCGCAGGGGCCGCAGCCGGCCGACTTCGGCCGGCTGCTGGTGGTCGTCGAGGAGAACGCCGACTGCTACGCCGTGCTCGGCGAGCTGCACACCTGCTGGACGCCGCTGCCCGGCGAGTTCAAGGACTTCGTCGCCGCCCCCAAGTTCAACCTGTACCAGTCGCTGCACACCGCGGTCGCGCTGGAGGGCGGCGTGGTGGTCGAGGTGCTGGTGCGCACGCGGCGGATGCACGAAGTGGCCGAGACCGGGGTGGTCGCCCTCGGCGACCCGGAGCCCGCCGCCGCCGTCCAGGACGCCGACGAGCTCGACCGCACCGACCCGGCCAGGCCCGGCTGGCTCAGCCGGCTGCTGGAGTGGCAGCAGGAGACGCCCGACCCGGACGCGTTCTGGTCGGCGCTCACCGCCGACCTGGCCGGCGACCGGGAGATCACGGTCGTGACGGAGTGCGGCGAAACGCTTCAGCTGCGGGCCGGCGCCACCTGCGTGGACGCCGCCTACCTGCTCGGCGAGGACACCGGGCACCGGTGCATCGGCGTGCGGGTCAACGGCCGGCTCACCGCGCTGTCCACCGTCCTCCAGGACGGCGACCTGCTCGCCGTGCTCACCGAGACCGTGCCCGCCGGGGCCGGGCCGCGCGCCGCCGAGCCCTCCGGGCCCGCGCCCGAGTGGCTCGCCCACGCCCGCACCCCGGCCGCCCGCCTCGCCATCGAGCGCTGGCTGGCCGACCACCCGGCCCGGCTGCCGGCGGTCCGCACCGGCCCCTCCGCCGGGCAGCCCGCCCCGCCGGCGCACCGCACCGCCGAGCGCCGGGCCGCCCCGGTCGCGGTGGCCGGGCGGCCGGGGGCGCCGGTACGGCTGGCCCGCTGCTGCACGCCGGTGCCGCCGGACGAGGTGACCGGCTACCCGATCCGCGGCGGCACCGTCGCCGTGCACCGCACCGGCTGTCCGGCGGGGGAGCGGATGCGGACCGCCGGACGCGGCACGCTGGAGGTCCGCTGGCGGGCCGACGGCACCCCGGCCGACGGCTACCGGGCCACCCTGCGGGCCGAGGCCCTGAACCGGCCCCGGCTGCTCGCCGACCTGACCGCGGCGATCTCCGCCGAGGACGTCGGCATCGTCTCGGCCGAGGTCGAGCCGCCCCAGGAGCTGCGGGTGCGGCACACCTACACCGTCGAGCTGCCCGCCCCGGCCGCCCTGCCCGGCCTGATGCGGGCCATGCTCCGGGTCTCCGGCGTGTACGACGTCAGCCGCCCGCACGCCCCCGAGGACGGCACGGCCGGAAGAAATGGGGGTGACCGGCCCGCGCCGGGCGTGGGACCATCGAGGGGAATGCGCGGCAGGTCCACGGCGTTCACCGGGCAGAGGAGCTCCGGTACCGTCCACGGGCCGTCGCCGAAGCCACCCAGCGACCAAAGGACAGAATGACCTCCACGTTCGACACCCGCGACCCCGCCGACGCCCCGCGCCGCCTCGACGGTCTGCGAGCGGAAGCCCTCATGGACGAGGACCTCGCGGCCATCGACGAGGACCTCGGCCGGCACTACGACGGAGACCAGTACGACCGCAGCGAGCGCGCCGCGCTGCGCCGCGTCGCCGGTCTCTCCACCGAGCTCCAGGACGTCACCGAGGTCGAGTACCGCCAGCTCCGCCTGGAGCGCGTGGTGCTCGTCGGTGTCTGGACGGACGGGACGCTGGAGGAGGCGGAGAACTCGATGGCCGAGCTCGCCGCCCTCGCCGAGACCGCCGGCTCCGAGGTCCTGGACGGTGTGATCCAGCGCCGTGACAAGCCCGACGCCGCGACCTACATCGGCTCCGGCAAGGCGAAGGAGCTGCGAGACATCGTCGCCTCCACCGGCGCCGACACCGTCGTCTGCGACGGTGAGCTCACCCCCGGCCAGCTGATCCAGCTGGAGGACGTGGTCAAGGTCAAGGTCGTCGACCGGACGGCCCTGATCCTCGACATCTTCGCCCAGCACGCCAAGTCCCGCGAGGGCAAGGCGCAGGTCTCGCTCGCGCAGATGCAGTACATGCTGCCGCGCCTGCGCGGCTGGGGCCAGTCGCTCTCCCGGCAGATGGGTGGTGGTGGCTCCGGCTCGTCCGGCGGCGGCATGGCCACCCGTGGCCCCGGTGAGACCAAGATCGAGACCGACCGGCGCCGGATCCGCGAGAAGATGGCGAAGCTCCGCAAGGAGATCGCCGACATGAAGAAGGGCCGCGACACCAAGCGCCAGGAGCGCAGGCGCAACCAGGTGCCGTCGGTGGCCATCGCCGGGTACACCAACGCCGGCAAGTCCTCCCTGCTCAACCGGCTCACCGGGGCGGGCGTCCTGGTGGAGAACTCGCTGTTCGCCACCCTGGACCCGACCGTGCGCCGGGCGCAGACGCCCAGCGGGCGGGTCTACACGCTGGCCGACACCGTCGGCTTCGTCCGGCACCTGCCGCACCACCTGGTCGAGGCGTTCCGCTCCACCATGGAGGAGGTCGCCGACGCGGACCTCATCCTGCACGTGGTGGACGGTTCGCACCCCGAGCCGGAGACGCAGCTGGCCGCCGTGCGCGAGGTCATCGTCTCGGTGGACGCGCAGAACGTCCCCGAGATCGTGGTGATCAACAAGGCGGACGCCGCCGACCCGCACGTGCTGCAGCGCCTGCTGCGCCGCGAGCCGCACGCCATCGTGGTGTCGGCCCGCAGCGGCGCGGGCATCGAGGAACTGCTGAAGCTCATCGACGACGAGCTGCCGCGCCCGGCCGTCGAGGTGCGGGCCCTGGTGCCCTACACCCAGGGCGGTCTGGTCTCCCGGGTGCACGCGGAGGGCGAGCTGCTCTCCACCGAGCACACCGGCGAGGGCACGCTGCTGCACGCCAAGGTGCCGGTCGAGCTGGCCGCGGAGCTGGAGCGCTTCGCGGTGGCCCTGCGGGGCTGACCGGCCCCTCGTGACGTGCGAAGGCCCCCGGACGGGGTTCCGTCCGGGGGCCTTCGCACGTCATCGGACGTTCTTGGCGAAGTACTCGAAGGCCTGCTTCGCCTGGTCCTGGAGCGAGGGGCCGGCCAGGTACCCGGTCGGGTTGCGGTCGCCGACCGAGGTGACGCTGATCAGGTTGGGCTTGCCGTCCTTGACGATGAACCAGCCGCCGCCGTCGGCGCCGCCGGTCATGGTGCAGCCGATCGCGTACATCGGCGGGCGGGCCCGGTCGAAGGACAGCCGGGCCGGCGCGGCCGGCGCGTCGCAGTGGTCGAGCTCCGCACCGTCGAACGGCTTCTCGGCGGGGTAGCCGTAGGCGGACGCCGAGGTGATCTGCTCGCGCGGGGCGTTGAACCAGACCGGGACCGAGCCGCCGACCGTCTCCTCCAACGACCGGCCGGAGCCGCTCTCGTCGCGCACCCGGACGATCCCGTAGTCGTACTGGTCGTGGGCGCCGGTGCCGCTCTCCTTGAGCCAGGTCGGCGAGACCAGCGCGCGCACCGCCGTCCAGCGGCCGTACGGGGACACCTGCTGGTCGGTGGCCGGCTTCCCGCGGCCGGCCTGGCCGTCGCGGTTGTAGCCGGGCACGAAGGTGACGTTCCGCAGCCAGGCGCCGCCCTTGCCGTCGTGCAGGCAGTGGGCGGCGGTGTAGACGAGGTCGCTGCGGCCCGGGGCGGCCGGGTCGGAGACCACCGTGCCGGAGCACGCGGCGTCGCCCCCGGGCGCGGTCACGAAGAGCCTGCCGACCACGGCGGCGGCGGGGCCGTACGGGTGCGGCTGCGCCTGGGCCGGGACCGGGGCCGGGGGAGCGTCCTGCGGCGCGTCGCCCTGGGCGGCGGTGCGCGGGGCCTCCGGGACGGGCCGGCCCTTGGCGGCCTCCATCCTGGTGCGGGACCAGAAGCCCGGGGGCACCTCGTTGGCGAAGGCGCTGTCGGCGACGAAGCGGGCCCAGTCGTCGACCTTCCAGCCGGCCAGGTCGCCGGGACTGGTCGGCGGCGCCGGCCTGGCGAGGGTGGCCGGCGCGCTCGCGGCGCTCCCGGCGGTCCGGTCCGGCCCGCAGGCGGTCGCGGTGAGGGCGAGCGCGGCGAGCGCCGCGGCGCCGGCCAGTGCGGCCCGGCGCCGCGGCACGCGTCCGCGGGTGGTGTACGGCACGGTGCATCGTCCCCGGCGGTGGGTGAACGCGGTCACTGCTTCCTGGAGATCCAGTCCAGGGCGTTCTTGGCGACCGTCTCCAGGTACGGGCCGCTCAGCGAGGTGTGCTCCTGGGTGCCGATCGAGGTGTTGCTGACCAGCGCCGTCCGCCCGTCGGGCATGGTGGCGAACCAGCCGCCGCCGCTGGCGCCCTGGGTCATGTTGCAGCCGATGGTGAGCATCGACGGCCGCTTCGGGTCGAAGGACAGGCGGGTCGGCTTCCCGCCGTCGCACTTGTACAGCTCCTGGCCGTCGAACGGCTTGTAGAGCGGGTAGCCGACGGCCGAGACGGAGAGCCGGTCGCGCGGGGCGTCGAACCAGACCGGGACGGCCGAACCGACCGTCTCCTCCAGCGACTTGCCGGTGCCGCTCTGGTTGCTCACGTGCATGATCGCGAAGTCGTACTGGCTGGCGGAGTCCCCGGTGCCGCCGCCCTCGACCACCCACTGCGGCGAGGTGGTGACCTGGTCGGCCCACCAGGTGCCGAGCGGGGCCAGCTCGGACAGCGGGGCCTTCTTGCCGCCGCTGGAGGCGCCCGAGTTGTTGTAGGCGGGCACGAACACGAGGTCCTTGTAGTAG
This sequence comes from Kitasatospora sp. NPDC059722, assembly GCF_042733235.1. Classification (NCBI taxonomy): domain Bacteria; kingdom Bacillati; phylum Actinomycetota; class Actinomycetes; order Kitasatosporales; family Streptomycetaceae; genus Kitasatospora; species Kitasatospora sp. NPDC059722. Next base: position 27,729 of record NZ_JBHWGD010000046.1, on the reverse strand, counting down.
TTGCCGCCCTTGCCCTCGTGCACGCAGTGGCCGGCTGTCCAGACCAGGTTGCTCTTGCCCGGGTGCTGCGGGTCGGTGATGACCGTCGCCGAGCAGTTGCCCCGGCCGCCCTGGGCGCTGAAGAACACCTTGCCGGAGGGCTGCTTGGTGTACGGGCGCGGCACCGGCACGGCCTTGACCACCGGCGGCTCGGGGTCGGTCACGCCGTCGTCGGCGGCCGGCTTGGCGGTGGGCGGGGCCGGGTCGGCCGGCTTGGAGTCGCCCATCTTGTCCGGGTTCCAGAAGTCCTTCACGACCGGGTTGTTGAAGACGTGCTTGGACGCCCAGTTGTCCCAGTCCTCGAACTTCCACTTCTTCAGGTCGTCCCAGCTCTTGGGCAGGCCCTCCAGCAGGCTGGTGGGGATGCCCGAGGGCAGCGTGATCCCGCCGATGACGCCGCCGCCGGGGGCGGGGCTGCCGGGGCCGCTCGCCGAGGCGGGCGGCGGTGCGGCGGTGTCCGTGCCGGTGGCCGAGGACGGGCCGTCCGGGCCGCAGGCGCTCACCGCGAACAGGGTGCCGGCGGCGAGGACGGCTGCGACGGCGGACCGGTGGATCGATGGCATCTGTGCGCTTCCCCCTGTGGATCGGTGCGTGGACGGGACGGTGGTTCGTGGACGGGACGGTCCGGGGTAGGAGTCTTCCACTGGTCGGGAGGACGGCGCCGGGCGCCCCCGGGTTGCGGCTCCTGAGCGGTGGTCACCGATCCGTGACGAAGCCTCCACAGGAGCCACCGGTACAACCGGGCCTCCTCCCCGGCGGTGAACAATCACCGATCTTCACCCGGACGAGTGAGCCGTCCTTGTGATCACCCGTCAGGGATAGGTAACCCTTACCTGACGCGACGGTGCGAGCGCCCGCCGAACCCCCCTCCGCCATCCGCGCGCGTCCGCACCCCACGCGTCCCGAGGAGCACCCTTGAGCACCGCCGCCCTGACCGGAGCCCCGCCCGAAACGCTGCCGCCCGCGGCCCGGCCGGCCGGGCCCGACCCGCTGCTGCACCCCGACCCCGCCGTCGCCGCCGAACAGGCCGCGCTGGAGGCCCTGTTGCGCTGCTGGACGCGCGAGACCGGCGCCCGCCCGGGACCGGACGGCCGACTGCGGATCGCCGTGCTCGGCGGCGCCGCACGGCTCTCCGCGCCCGTCCGCCACTGGTCGCCCGGCGGCTGGCACCGCTTCGGCCCGGCCCGCCTCGGCGCCGGCGACGGCGCCCCCGACGCCCCGGTGGACGCCGTCACCGCCGCCGCGCTGCTCGCCGCCGCGGCCGCCGACCGGCCCGACCCCGGACAGGTCGCCGACCTCGCCGCCCGGGTCGCCGACTCCGTCGTGCGCACCGCCGAGATCCTCGCCCACCGCCGCACCGGCGCCGCGCCCGGCGGACCGGAAGGCTCCCACTTCCTCGCCGCCGAACAGTCCCTGCTGCTCGGCCACCCCCTGCACCCCACCCCCAAGAGTCGCGACGGCCTCGGCCCGGCCCAGAGCGCCGCCTACTCGCCCGAACTGCACGGCTCCTTCCAACTCCACTGGTACGCCGTCGACCGGGCCCTGCTCGCCGCCGGATCCGCCCTCCCCGAGACCGCCGAGCGGATCACCGCCCGCCTGCTCGGCGACCGCGCCCCGCTGCCGCCCGGCACCGCCGCCCTGCCCCTGCACCCCTGGCAGGCCCGCGAGCTGGCCCACCGCCCGGCCGTCGCCGCCCTGCTCGCCGAAGGACTCCTGCACGACCTCGGCCCGGCCGGCGACCCCTGGTACCCCACCTCGTCGGTGCGCACCGTCTACCGGCCCGGCACCCCGTGGATGCTCAAGCTCTCGCTCGGCCTGCGGATCACCAACTCCCGCCGGGAGAACCTGCGCAAGGAGCTCCACCGCGGCCTGGAGGTGCACCGGCTGCTGGAGAGCGGCCTCGCCGCCGAGTGGCGGGCCGCCCACCCGGGCTTCGACGTCGTCCGCGACCCCGCCTGGATCGGCGTCGACCACCCCACCCTCGGCGACCCCGGCGGCCTGGACACCGTCCTGCGCGCCCAGCCCTTCGCCCCCGCCGACCGCGCGCTGTGCGTCGCCGGGCTCGTCGCCGAACAGCCGCTCGGCACCGGCACCACCGTGCCGTCCCGGCTCGGCGACACCCTCCGGGCGCTCGCCGTGCGCTGCGGCCGCCCGCTGCGCACCGTGACCGCTGAATGGTTCCTGCGCTACCTGGACGCCGTCGTGCTCCCCGTCCTGTGGCTGGACGGCCGAGGCGGCATCGCCCTGGAGGCGCACCAGCAGAACAGCCTCGTCCTGCTCGACGCCGAAGGCTGGCCCCGCGGCGGGCGCTACCGCGACAACCAGGGCTACTACTACCGGGAGAGCGCCCGCGAGCGGCTCACCGCCCGGCTGCCCGGCCTCGGCGAGCACAGCGACACCTTCCTCCCGGACGACGTGATCGACCACCACTTCGCCTACTACCTCGGCATCAACCACGTGCTCGGCCTGGTCGGCGCGCTCGGCTCCCAGGGGCTCGCCGACGAAACGGTGCTGCTCGCCGCGCTGCGCCGCTTCCTCACCGGACCGCAGGCGACCGCCACCGGCTCGACGCTGCCCGCCCTGCTGCTCGACGCGCCGACGCTGCCCTGCAAGGCCAACCTGCTCACCCGGATCAACGGCCTGGACGAGCTGGTCGGCCCGGTCGCCACGCAGTCCGTCTACGTGGACATCCCCAACCCCCTGGCGGACGCGTGCGTGAGCGAGCGGTGGGGGTCCCCCCGGCCGGAGGCTGGGGGAGAGTGAACCAGGAAGAGGTGCGCGTGGGCGAATGCCCCCGCCGAGCGATGGGGGTACCTCCCAGCCGCCAGGGCTGGGGGAGAGGCGGAGGCATGATGCTCGACGACGTGCCCGGGTGGGGCGAGACCCCCACCCCGGCCGGCGGGTTCCGGCTCCGCCCGGTCCGGCTGCCCGCCGACCTCGACCTGCTCGCCGGCTGGATGAACGACCCCGAGGTCGCCGCCTTCTGGGAGCTCGCCGGCCCGCCCGCCGTCACCGCGGAGCACGTCCGGGCCCAGCTCGACGGCGACGGGCGCAGCGTGCCCTGCCTGGGCCTGCTCGACGGCACCCCGATGAGCTACTGGGAGGTCTACCGCGCCGACCTCGACCCGCTCGCCGCGCACTACCCGGCCCGGCCCCACGACACCGGCGTCCATCTGCTGCTCGGCCCCGCCGCGAGCCGCGGCCGGGGCCTGGGCGCCGTCCTGCTGGCCGCCCTCGCCGACCGGATCCTGCGGCAACGGCCGCGCTGTGAACGGGTGGTGGCCGAACCCGACGTCCGCAACCGGCGCTCGGTCCGGGCCTTCGAACGCGCCGGGTTCCGCCCGGCCGGCGAGCTCGACCTGCCCGCCAAGCGCGCCGCCCTGATGATCCGCGACCGCGCCCCACTCCCCGCCTAGGACACCCCCGTGCACTCCTCGACCCCCCAGCCGCCGTACGACCTGCTCGGCGTGGGCATCGGCCCGTTCAACCTCTCGCTCGCCGCGCTCGCCGAGCCCGTCCCCGGCCTGCGGACGCTCTTCTGCGACCAGCGCCCGGAGTTCCGCTGGCACCCGGGGATGCTGGTCGACGGGGCCCGGATGCAGGTGCCGTTCCTCGCCGACCTGGTCTCCCTGGTCGACCCGACCAACCGGTGGTCCTTCCTCAACTACCTGCGCGACCAGGAACGGCTGTTCCCGTTCTACTTCGCCGAGCGCTTCCAGCTGCCGCGCCGCGAGTACGACCACTACTGCCGCTGGGCCGCCGAACGGCTCGGCACCTGCCGGTTCGGCACCGAGGTCAGCGAACTGCACTGGGAGGACGGCCTGTTCCGGGCCGAGCTGACCGACACCGCGACCGGCCGGCGCAGCCGCGTGCACGCCCGCAACCTCGCGCTCGGCGTCGGCACCCGGCCCGTCCTGCCCGAGGCCTTCGCCGCCCTCGACGGCCACCCCGGGGCGTTCCACTCCGCCGACTACCTCGACCGGCGGGCCGCCCTCGGCGGCGCCCGGGACATCACCGTCGTCGGCAGCGGCCAGTCCGGCGCCGAGGTCTTCCTCGACCTGCTGCGCCGCCACGACGGCGACGGCGTCCGGCTGCGCTGGCTCACCCGCACCCGGGCCCTCGCGCCCATGGAGTACTCCAAGCTCGGGCTGGAGCACTTCACCCCCGACTACACCCGGTACTTCCACGGCCTGCCCGAGCCCGTCCGGGACACCCTGGTCGCCGCCCAGTGGCAGCTCCACAAGGCCGCCAGCGCCGAGACCCTCGCCGAGATCCACGACCACCTCTACGAGCGGACCATCGGCCGCCCGATCGACACCGCCCCGGTCGAGATCACCCCCGGCACCGCCGTCACCGAGGCCGGGACCGGGCCCTGCGGCGGCCTCGAACTGCGCTGCCGGCACACCGACTCCGGCGCCGAGCACCTCGTGCGCACCGACGCCGTGGTGCTCGCCACCGGCTACCGGGCCGCCCGCCCGGCCGCGCTCGAACCGCTCGCCCACCTGATCGACTGGGACGCGGCCGGGCGCTACCGGGTCGACCCGGACCACCGCGTCGCCACCCGGCCCGAACTCACCGGCGGCCTCTACGTCCAGAACGCCGAACTGCACACCCACGGCGTCGGCACCCCCGACCTCGGACTCGGCGCCCACCGCGCCGCCGTCATCCTCAACGCCGTCACCGGCCGCACCGTCCACCGGCTGCCCACCCGCACCGCGTGGACCGGCTTCGCGCCGCCCGTCCCCGCCTTCCCCCACCCCCAGGAGCTGACCCGTGCCGCAACCGCCGGCCGCTGAACCGCCGCTCTACCTGCCGCCGCAGCTCACCCCCGGGCCCTGGCAGCGGGCCGGGCGCGCGCTGCTGGCCAAGATGCTCGGCGAGTTCGCCTACGAGGAACTGCTCACCCCGGTCCCCGTCCCGGACGCGGACGACGAGTACCTGCTCGGGCTGCCCGAGGCCGAGTACCGCTTCACCGCCCGCCGCGGCGCCTACGGCAGCTGGCGGGTCGACCCGGACTCCGTCCGCTGCGACCGCGAGGACGGCCTCGACCCGCTGCGCTTCCTCCCGTACGCCCGGCACACCCTCGGCCTGCGCGGCGAGACCACCGGCCACCTGATCCGCGAGCTCACCGCCACCCTCACCGCCGACGCGCACCAGCTGACCACCGCGCTCACCGCCGCCGAACTCGCCGACCTCGACCACACCGCGCTGGAGGGCCGCCAGGAGGGCCACCCCTGGATCGTCCCCAACAAGGGCCGGATCGGCTTCTCCGCCGCCGACGCCGCCCACTGGGCCCCCGAGGCGCGCACCCCGCGCCCGCTGCCCTGGATCGCCGTCCACCGCCGGCTCGCCCGCTACCGCGGCGTGCCCGGCCTCGAACGGCCCGAGCAGCTCTACGCCCGCGAGCTCGACGACCCCGGCGCGCTGCGCGCCGCGCTCGGCCCCGACGCCGACGACTACCTGCTGCTGCCCGTCCACCCCTGGCAGTGGGACGAGACGGTCGTCCCGCTGTTCGCGCCCTGGATCGCCTCCGGCGAGATCGTCCCGCTGCCCTCCGACGGCGACCCACGGCTGCCCCAGCAGTCCATCCGCTCCTTCTTCAACACCGCCCACCCCGAACGCTGCACCGTCAAACTGCCGCTCTCCATCCTCAACACCCTGGTCTGGCGCGGGCTGCCGGTGGAACGCACCCTCGCCGCGCCCGCCGTCACCGCCTGGATCCACCGCCTGCGCGACGCGGACCCGTTCCTGCGCGACGAGTGCCGGGTGATCCTGCTCGGCGAGATCGCCTCCGTCACCGTCGACCACCCGCTCTACCGCGACCTGCCCGAGGCGCCCTACCAGTACAAGGAGCTCCTCGGCGCGATCTGGCGCGAACCGCTCGGCCCCTTCCTGGACGGCGGCGAACGCGCCCGCACCCTCGCGTCCCTCCTGCAGACCGGCTCCGACGGCCGCGCCCTCGCCGCCGAGCTGATCGCCCGCTCCGGGCTCGCCCCCGCCGAGTGGACCCGCCGGCTGTTCGCCGCCATGCTGCCGCCGCTGCTGCACTTCCTCTACCGCTACGGGCTGGTCTTCTCCCCGCACGGCGAGAACGCCATCGTCGTCTTCGACGCGCAGAACGCCCCGGCCCGGCTCGCGGTCAAGGACTTCGTCGACGACGTCAACCTGAGCGACGAGGACCTGCCCGAACTGCGCGACCTGCCCGCCGACGTCGACGACGTCCTGCTCCGCGAGCCCCCGCAGGGCCTGTGCCAGTTCCTCCACTCCGGGCTCTTCATCGGCGTCTACCGCTACCTCGCCCCACTCCTGGAGGCGCAGACCGGCCTGCCCGAGGCCGACTTCTGGGCCCTCCTGCGCGACGAGATCGCCCGCCACCAGGACCGCTTCCCCGAGCTGCGCGAGCGCTTCGAGCTGTTCGACCTCCTCACCCCGCGGATCGACCGGCTCTGCCTCAACCGCAACCGGCTCCTCCTCGACGGCTACCAGGACCGCCCGCACCGGCCGCACGCCGCCCGGCACGGCACGGTGCCCAACGCCCTCGTCACCCCCGGCGCGGATCTTCCGGGGCGACGCGACCGGATTGTCACCCCCGCGCCGTAGGGTGGGAGGGTCATGACGAACGACTCCCAAACCCAGCTCCCCGGCGAGGACGCACCCGCCCCGGCCGAGACCGGGGAAGCCGTCGCGGTCCCCCGCTCGCGCATCCCCGAGCTGCTCCACGCCGCCGTCGAGTCCGTCGGCGGCGTGGAACGCCCCGGTCAGGTGAAGATGGCCGAGGCCGTCGCCGACGCGGTCGACAACGCCGAGCACCTGCTCGTCCAGGCCGGCACCGGCACCGGCAAGTCCCTCGCGTACCTGGTGCCGGCCCTCGCGCACGGGGACCGCGTCGTGGTCGCCACCGCCACCCTGGCGCTCCAACGCCAGCTGGTCGAACGCGACTTGCCGCGCACGGTCGACGCGCTGCACCCGGTGCTGCGCCGCCGGCCGCTGTTCGCGATGCTCAAGGGCCGCTCCAACTACCTGTGCCTGCACCGGGCCAACGAGGGCACCCCGAGCGACGAGGGCGAGGGCCTGTTCGACGCCGCCGAGGCGCTCGGCGGGCCGGCCAGCAAGCTCGGGCAGGAGGTGCTGCGGCTGCGCGAGTGGGCGGACGAGACCGAGACCGGCGACCGCGACGACATGAGCCCCGGCGTGTCCGACCGGGCCTGGTCCCAGCTGTCGGTCACGTCCAAGGAGTGCCTGGGCGCGACGCGTTGCGCGTACGGGCAGGAGTGCTTCGCGGAGAAGGCCAGGGAGCGGGCCAAGCTCGCGGACGTCGTCGTCACCAACCACGCGATGCTCGCGATCGACGCGATCGAGGGCGCGCCGGTGCTGCCCGAGCACGGGCTGCTGATCGTCGACGAGGCGCACGAACTGGTCAACCGGGTCACCGGCGCGGCCACCGCCGAGCTGACCGTCGGCGCCGTCAACCGGGCGGTCAAGCGGGCCGCGCGGCTCGCCAACGAGAAGGCCGTCGACGCGCTCCAGGCCGCGGCCGAGAACTACCACGGCCTGATGGAGACCGCCCAGCCCGGCCGGGTCGAGGAACTGCCCGAGTACCTGGCGTACGCCGTCACGGCCATCCGGGACTCCGCCCGGCAGGTGATCACCTCGCTCGGCGAGACCAGGGACAAGGGGCTCACCGACGAGGACGCGGTCCGCAAGCAGGCCATGGCCTCGGTGGAGACGGTCCACGAGACCGCCGAGCGGCTGCTGGAGGACTCCGAGTACGACGTGGTCTGGATCGAGCGCAACGACCGCTTCGGGATGGGCACGGCCTCGCTGCGGGTCGCGCCGCTGAGCGTCTCCGGGCTGCTGCGCGAGGGCCTCTACAAGGAGCGCTCGGTCGTCCTGACCTCGGCCACGCTCAAGCTCGGCGGGGACTTCAACGGCGTGGCCGGCTCGGTCGGCCTGCCCTCGGAGGCCCGGCTGCCGGACGAGCGCACGCCCGGGGACAACCCGGACGCCGGCGCCGGCTTCGGCGAGGACGCGGTGCCGCACTGGCGCGGCATCGACGTCGGTTCGCCGTTCAAGTACCCCAAGCAGGGCATCCTGTACGTCGCCAAGCACCTCTCCGAGCCCGGCCGCGACCCCGAACGGCCGGACATGCTCGACGAGTTGGCGGAGCTGATCGGCGCGGCCGGCGGCCGGACGCTGGGCCTCTTCTCCTCGATGCGCGGCGCGCAGGCCGCCGCCGAGGCGATGCGCGAGCGGCTGGACAACCGGATCCTGCTCCAGGGCGAGGACACCCTGGGCGAGTTGATCCGCGAGTTCGCCTCGGACGCGACCACCTGCCTGTTCGGCACGCTCTCGCTCTGGCAGGGCGTCGACGTGCCCGGCTCGGCCTGCCAGCTGGTGGTGATGGACCGCATCCCGTTCCCCCGGCCGGACGACCCGTTGATGAGCGCCCGCCAGAAGGACGTCGAACAGCGCGGCGGGAACGGCTTCATGGCGGTCGCGGCGACGCACGCGGCGCTGCTGATGGCGCAGGGCGCGGGCCGGCTGGTCCGCGCGGCCGACGACCGCGGCATCGTGGCGGTGCTCGACCCGCGGGTGGCGACCAAGCGCTACGGGGGCTTCTTCCGCTCCTCGATGCCGGAGTTCTGGTACACGACGGACCGCAACCAGGTGCGCCGCTCGCTGGCGGCGATCGACGCCTCGGCGGCGCCGGTCAGGCCGGTGGTGAAGCGCGGCTCGTAGGCCGCTCGCGGGCCCCTTGCAGGATTCGGGGAACGCCGGAGGGGCTCCCCGCGCGAACGCGGTGGAGCCCCTTCCCGGTGCGTGCGGGCGGACCCGCTCAGAGGCGGCGCAGGACCGCCACCACCTTGCCCAGGATGGTCGCGTTGTCGCCGTTGATCGGCTCGTAGGCGGGGTTGTGCGGCATCAGCCAGATCCGGCCGTCCTCGCGCTTGAGCCGCTTGACGGTGGCCTCGCCGTCGATCATCGCGGCCACGATGTCGCCGTTCTCGGCGACCGGCTGGCGGCGCACGGTGACCCAGTCGCCGTCGCAGATGGCCGCCTCGATCATCGAGTCGCCGCGCACGGTGAGCGCGAACAGCTCGCCCTCGCCGACCAGTTGGCGCGGCAGCGGGAAGACGTCCTCGACCGTCTGCTCGGCCAGGATCGGACCGCCGGCGGCGATCCGGCCGACCAGCGGGACGTACGAGGTCGACGGCCGGCCGGCCGTCTCGGCGGTGTTCGGGCGGGCCACCTCGACGCCGCGGACCTCGTAGGCGCGCGGGCGGTGCGGGTCCCGGCGCAGGAAGCCCTTGCGCTCCAGGGCCATCAGCTGGTGGGCGACCGAGGAGGTGCTGGACAGGCCGACGGCCTGGCCGATCTCGCGCATGGACGGCGGGTAGCCCCGGCGCTGGACGGAATCCCGGATGACCTCGATGACGCGGCGCTGGCGCTCGGTGAGCCCGGCCTCGTCGGTGCGGATCCCGGGGGGGCGGCCGGGCATCGCCCGCGCGGGCGCGGGGTGGGCCTCGTCCAGGACGGGGGAGTGTTCGATCGGCTGATCGGGGACGCGGCTCGCGCTGGAAACGGCCGGGCCGGAGAGGCGGTGGTCTTCGCTACGGTCCATGCTGACGTCCACACTCTGCTGATTCGTGGTGCGCTGCCCCACCTTGAACTGGGAGTGTTCCTGCACCGGGATGGTGTTGCTTTCGATGGTGTTCACGGCGGCCCCTCTCGACGGCTGTCCTCTCCCTTTTCCAGCCCAACGCACCCCGTATCGAAAGGTTGCGCCAAACACACGTTCGAGTGAATTATTCGAGAGTTGGCTGACTCGATCAAGGCTTTGTTGTACATCGATCGAATGTTCGACAAGAACTCGACTTCCGCAGTCTAATCGGCGTCGACACGCCAGGGGTGTCGCTTCCCCCCGAGGCCTACATCTAGTGGCTACAGTCCTCTCCGTGCCCAGTGGTAGTGGTCACGGCGCATGATCAGCTTGCCGAGGCCCGGGGCACATCGCATAGACTCGACCCAGTCCGCACGTCCTGCCAGGGAGGGATCCTTCAGGTGCACTGCCCCTTCTGCCGGCACTCCGACAGCCGCGTCGTCGACAGCCGGACCACCGAGGACGGCAGCTCGATCCGCCGTCGCCGGCAGTGCCCGGACTGCGGCCGCCGCTTCACCACCGTGGAGACGGCCGCGCTGATGGTCATCAAGCGCAGTGGGGTCACCGAGCCGTTCTCCCGGGAGAAGGTCATCTCCGGCGTCCGCAAGGCCTGCCAGGGCCGCCCGGTCACCGAGGACGCCCTCGCCCTGCTCGGCCAGCGGGTCGAGGAGTGCGTGCGCGCCACCGGCAACGCCGAGCTGACCACCCACGACGTCGGGCTGGCCATACTCGGCCCGCTCAAGGAACTCGACGTGGTCGCCTACCTGCGCTTCGCCAGCGTGTACCAGGCGTACGACGGACTGGAAGACTTCGAGGCCGCCATCGCGGAGATCCGCGCCGGACGGCCCGCCGAGGCGGAGGGCGCCTGCGTGCCCGTTGCCGCCGCCGCGCCCTAGGAGGCGCCCCCCACCCGGCCCCACGGGGCCGGGCCGTGCCACGACGGCCCTCCGGGGCCCACGCGTGCCCGGAATCCGGGCACAGAACATCACAAACCGTGCGCAAGCGGGCGAGGCTCTCGCCTGCCCGCACACCGGAAGAACGAACCAGCGGTGCCCGGACTTTTCGGGGTACCACGGGCGTTTGCCCAGGAGTCGGGCGTTTGCCCAGGAGGAGGAGCGAGAAGTGACAGACACCACGAGCGGTTCCGCACGCGGGTCGAAGTCCGACAAGGCCGCGGCGAAGGGTGCCGGCAAGGCGCCCAAGGGCGGTCTCCGGATGGAGCGCATCTACACCACCCCTGGCGTCCACCCGTACGACGAGGTCCGCTGGGAGCGGCGCGACGTCGTCATGACCAACTGGCGCGACGGGTCGGTCAACTTCGAGCAGCGCGGCGTCGAGTTCCCCGACTTCTGGTCGGTCAACGCGGTCAACATCGTCACGTCCAAGTACTTCCGCGGCGCCGTCGGCACCCCGCAGCGCGAGTGGAGCCTCAAGCAGATCATCGACCGCGTGGTGCTCACCTACCGCGCCGCCGGCGAGAAGCACGGCTACTTCGCCGCCAAGGACGACGCCGAGATCTTCGAGCACGAGCTGACCCACGCCCTCCTCCACCAGGTGTTCAGCTTCAACTCGCCGGTCTGGTTCAACGTCGGCACCAAGCAGCCCCAGCAGGTCAGCGCCTGCTTCATCCTGGCCGTCGACGACTCCATGGAGTCGATCCTCGACTGGTACAAGGAAGAGGGCATGATCTTCAAGGGCGGCTCCGGCGCCGGCCTCAACCTCTCCCGCATCCGCTCCTCCAAGGAGCTCCTCACCTCCGGCGGCAACGCCTCCGGCCCGGTCTCCTTCATGCGCGGTGCCGACGCCTCCGCCGGCACCATCAAGTCCGGCGGCGCCACCCGCCGGGCCGCCAAGATGGTCGTGCTCGACGTCGACCACCCGGACGTCGAGGCCTTCATCGAGACCAAGGTGAAGGAGGAGGAGAAGATCCGCGCCCTGCGCGACGCGGGCTTCGACATGGACCTCGGCGGCGACGACATCGCCTCCGTCCAGTACCAGAACGCCAACAACTCGGTCCGCGTCTCCGACGAATTCATGACCGCCGTCGAGAACGGCACCGAATTCGGCCTGCGCGCCCGCCTCACCGGCGAGGTCATCGAGACCGTCGACGCGAAGAAGCTGTTCCGCAAGATGGCCGAGGCCGCCTGGGCCTGCGCCGACCCCGGCATCCAGTACGACTCCGTCATCAACCACTGGCACACCTGCCCGGAGTCCGGCCGCATCAACGCGTCCAACCCCTGCTCCGAGTACATGCACCTGGACAACTCCAGCTGCAACCTCGCCTCGCTCAACCTGATGAAGTTCCTGCGCGACGACACTGCGTCCAACGGTGGGCAGGGGTTCGACGCCGCCACCTTCGCCAAGGTCGTCGAGCTGGTCATCACCGCGATGGACATCTCCATCTGCTTCGCCGACTTCCCGACCGAGAAGATCGGCGAGACCACCCGCGCCTACCGCCAGCTCGGCATCGGCTACGCCAACCTCGGCGCCCTGCTGATGGCCACCGGCCACGCCTACGACAGCGAGGGCGGCCGCGCCCTGGCCGGCGCCATCACCTCGCTGATGACCGGCACCGCCTACCGCCGCGGCGCCGAGCTCGCCGGCGTCGTCGGCCCGTACGACGGCTACGCCCGCAACGCCGCCCCGCACCAGCGGGTCATGAAGCAGCACGCGGACGCCTCCCTGGACGCCGTCTCCCTCGACGACCTGGACGCCCCGGTCTGGCTCGCGGCCAACAAGACCTGGCAGGACGTGCTGCGCCTCGGCGCGCAGAACGGCTTCCGCAACGCCCAGGCCTCGGTCCTCGCCCCGACCGGCACCATCGGCCTGATGATGGACTGCGACACCACCGGCGTCGAGCCCGACCTCGCCCTGGTCAAGTTCAAGAAGCTCGTCGGCGGCGGCTCGATGCAGATCGTCAACGGCACCGTCCCGCGCGCCCTCAAGCGCCTCGGCTACCAGGACGAGCAGATCGAGGCGGTCGTCGCCCACATCGGCGAGCACGGCAACGTCGTCGACGCGCCGGGCCTCAAGGCCGAGCACTACGAGGTGTTCGACTGCGCGATGGGCGAGCGCTCCATCTCGCCGATGGGGCACGTGCGGATGATGGCCGCGATCCAGCCGTGGATCTCCGGCGCCATCTCCAAGACCGTGAACATGCCGGCCGCCGCGACCGTCGAGGACGTCGAGGAGATCTACTTCGAGGCGTGGAAGATGGGCGTCAAGGCGCTCGCCATCTACCGCGAAAACTCGAAGGTCGGCCAGCCGCTCTCGGCCAAGAAGAAGGACTCCGAGACCAAGGCCGAGGAGGCCCAGGCCCCCGCCGCGGTCGAGAAGGTCGTCGAGTACCGCCCGGTCCGCAAGCGCCTGCCCAAGGGCCGCCCGGGCATCACCACCTCCTTCACGGTCGGTGGCGCCGAGGGCTACATGACGGCCAACTCCTACCCGGACGACGGCCTCGGCGAGGTCTTCCTGAAGATGTCCAAGCAGGGCTCGACCCTCGCGGGCATGATGGACGCCTTCTCCATCGCCGTCTCGGTCGGCCTCCAGTACGGCGTGCCGCTGGAGACCTACGTCTCGAAGTTCACCAACATGCGCTTCGAGCCGGCCGGCCTGACCGACGACCCGGACGTGCGGATGGCGCAGTCGATCGTCGACTACATCTTCCGCCGCCTGGCGCTGGACTTCCTGCCCTTCGAGACCCGCTCGGCGCTCGGCATCCACTCCGTCGAGGAGCGCCAGCGCCACCTGGAGACGGGTTCGTACGAGCCGCTGGAGGCCGAGGAGCTCGACACCGAGTCCCTCGCCCAGTCCGCCCCGGTGGCCCCGGTGGCCGCCAAGCCCGCCCCGGCCCCGGCCGCGCCGGCGCCCAAGGCCCCGGCGAAGCAGGCCCACAACTCCACGGAGCTGATGGAGATCCAGCTCGGCCTCAACGCCGACGCCCCGCTGTGCTTCTCCTGCGGCACCAAGATGCGCCGCGCCGGCAGCTGCTACCTCTGCGAGGGCTGCGGCTCCACCAGCGGCTGCAGCTGATCACGCCCGACCCCGGTGTCACCTCGCCTGAGGTGAACCACTGAAGCGGGGCGAGGACTTCACGGTCCTCGCCCCGCTTTTTCATGCCCGTCCGCATGAATGTCCGCCCGTATCGGTGTGTCCCTCCGCCTCGGGACGCCGATGTCACGGATGGGGCCGGTGGACTGTCGGTAGGGGGTGAAGGGCTTTCGGAGAGGAGCGGGTGAGTCATGACGGTGCTGGTGACCGGGGCGACGGGGACGTTGGGGCGGGAGGTGGTGCGGCTGCTGGTCGCGCGTGGGGTGGCGGTGCGCGGGTTGAGCCGGCGGGTCCGGGGCGGCGGGGCGGACGGGGTCGAGTGGGTGGCCGGCGACCTGGTGACGGGGGACGGGGTCGCTGCGGCGGTGGCCGGGGTGGAGACGGTGATCGACTGCGCGACCTCCCAGGGCAAGAAGGACCTGGACGCCGTGCGGCACCTGGTCGCGGCGGCCGAACGGGCCGGGGTGCGGCACCTCGTGTACGTGTCGATCGTCGGCGTCGACCGGGTGCCGATTCCGTACTACCGGACGAAGTACGCGTGCGAGCGGGTCGTGCGGGAGTCCCGGCTGGGCTGGACGGTGCTGCGGGCGACGCAGTTCCACGACCTGCTGCTGAGGTTCTTCGGCGCCTCGGCGAAGCTGCCGGTGTTCCCGGTGCTCACCGGGGTGCGGTGCCAGCCGGTGGACGTCCGGGAGGCCGCCGCGCACGTCGTGGAGCTGGTGGGGGAGGGGCCGTCCGGCTACGCGCCCGAGGTCGGCGGCCCGCAGGTGCGGACGTACCGGGACCTGGCCGAGGCCTACCTGCGCGCCACCGGCCGCCGCCGGCTGCTGCTCCCCCTGAGCCTCCCGGGCTCGGCCGTCCGCGAGCTGCGGGCGGGCGGCCTCCTCACCCCGGAGCGCGCGGTGGGCCGGGGCACCTTCGAGGAGACCCTGGCGGAGCGCTTCGGCCATCGCTGATGTCAACCAGGGTTGACACATGCGCCCGCGTCAACCAAAGTTGACACCATGAGCGAGAGCGGAGAGCTCGCGGCAGCCGCGAGCAGCCGGGACCCCGCCGTGGGGCTCCGGTCGGTCCGGGCCCTGCGCGACCTGGCGGACCGCCTGGAGAAGCTCCAGGTGGGCAACGCCCGTGCGCAGGGCTGGTCCTGGCAGGACATCGCGGTCTGCCTCGGGGTGACCCGGCAGGCCGTGCACAAGAAGTACGCCCGGCGGGGGGCCGGCCCGGAACAGGACGGAGACTGAGCGATGTTCGAGCGATTCACCGACGGGGCGCGGAGCGTGGTGTTCGTGGCCCAGGACGAGGCCCGGCTGCTGCGGCAGGCCGGTGTCGGCACGGAGCACCTGCTGCTGGGGATCCTGGCGCAGGAGGCGGACCCCGGGGCCGCGGTCCTGATCGACGCCGGCCTGGACCGGGAGACGGCGCGGCAGGCGGTGGCCCGGCTGATCGGGCCGCGCGACGACGCCGAGGCGCTGGCCTCGATCGGGGTGGACCTGGACGCCGTCCGGTCGGCCGTGGAGGCGGCCTTCGGCGAGGGGGCGCTGGACGCGCCGGCCGAGGAGGGGCCGAAGCGGCGCGGCTGGTTCAGGCAGGCGGACGCGAAACCGGCCCGCAGTCGGTTCGGCTCCGGGGCGAAGAAGGCACTGGAGCTGTCGCTGCGGGAGTCGCTGCGGCTGAAGTCCGGTCAGATCGCGGTGGGGCACCTGCTGCTCGGGGTGATCCGGGAGGGGGACGGGCTCGGGGCGCGGGTGATCGTCGATCACGGGCTGGACCTGGGGGCCGTCCGGCAGGCGGTGGAGGCGAAGCTGGCCTGAGGGCGGGTGCGGTTCGGTCGGGCGCCCGCTCGGCGCCTGCTTTCGGCTCGGTCGGGCGTGCGGTGGGCGTGCCGTGGGCATCCGTCGGACGTCGCGAATCGGTGTAGGCGACGTGAATGAACGAGATTGACCGTCAACTGGCTGCTTGAGGGCAATGTCTGAATCGATATGATCGGCCGAAAGCGTGAATCGATCAGCCGCCCGGAGACGTTTCGCGACGCCGCCGGGCGGCCTCGTATGCGCTCGAACCACCGTCGGTGCCACTAGTGCCACCAGTGTCGCCGATCCGCCGCCCGAGCCGCCGCCGTTGTCGAGGACCGCACTGATGAGAGAAGCCACCAGCTCCGACGGCGGCCCGCGCCGACCGCCCGCGCCACGGACCGTCGCGCTGACCGCCGCGGCCGTCCTGCTCGCCCTGGTCGCCGCGCCGGTCGGGATCGGCCGGGCACTGGGCGCCCACCAGCCGCTGACGGCGCTCGCCGTCGGGGCCGTCAGCGTCCTGTGGCTGATCGCCGTCGGCGTGGCCGCGAGCGGGACCGAGCGCTCCCGGCGGCTGGCCGAGGACCTCGCCGTCCAGCACCAGGAGACCACCGCCGCCCTCGTCCTCGCCGGCTCCGCCCGGCAGGCCGAGACCGCCGCGCACGACGACGCGGCCTCCGCCCGCGCCGAGCGGGACGCCGCCCGGGCCGAGCAGGCCCGGATCGCGGCGGACGTCGTCGCCGCGCACGCCGAGCTGGCCCGGCTGGGTGCCGAGCTCGACGAGGCGCGGGCGCGGACCGAGGAGGCCCGGGCGGCCGCCGAGGCCGAGCGCGTGGACCTCGACCGGCTCGCCGACGGCGTCCTGCCCGAGGTCGTGAAGAAGCTCCGGAACGGCGCGTCCGTCGACAGCGCGCTGACCGCCCACCGTGCGCACCCCCAGCACGCGCTGCTGCGCGTCGTCGCGGACGAGGTCGGCCGGGGCGAACGGCTGCGGGCCGCCGCGCTCGCGGTGTGCGCGACGGCCGCCGGGCGCGTCCAGGCGCTGGCCACGAGCATGCACGCGGAGCTGCGCGAGATGCAGCACCGGCACGACGAGGAGGTCCTCGGCGACCTCCTGCGACTGGACCACTCGACCGCCCAGGCCGGCCGCATGGCCGACAGCATCGCGGTGCTCACCGGTGCGCGCTCGGGCCGCCGCTGGGCCAAGCCGATCGCGGTGGAGTCGGTGTTGCGCGGCGCGCTCGGCCGGATCGGCGCCTACCAGCGGGTGCGGCTGCACAACGCCAGCACCGCGGCCGTCGCCGGGTACGCGGCCGAGGGCGTGATGCACGCGCTGGCCGAACTCCTCGACAACGCCACCAACTTCTCCGCCCCGCCGGCCGAGGTGCACGTCTACGTCGAGGAGGTGTCGGCCGGGCTGGCGATCACCGTCGAGGACAGCGGTCTCGGCCTGAGCGACAGCTGGCTGCGCCGGGCCGAACGGGCCGTCTCCGCCGAGCCGTTGGACCTCGCCACGCTCTCCGCCGGTACCCGGCTGGGCCTCGCGGTGGTCGGCGTGCTGGCCCGCAAGCACGGCCTGCAGATCTCGTTCCGGCCGTCGGCGCGCGGCGGTACGGGCGTGGTGGTGCTGGTTCCGCAGCAGTTGCTCACGCACGGCGCTCCGGCGCCCGCCCCGGTCCAGCCGCCGGTCGCTGAGACGGTGCGCCCCGCGCTCACCCCTGCACGCCCGGTGCCCGCTCCGCTGCCGCCCGCGCCCACCGCCCCGGTGGTCCCCGCACCGGCCGCCCCGGCCCCGCTGCCGCCCGCGCCCACCCCGATCACCGACAGCGGCCTGCCGCAGCGCCGCCGCGGCCAGACCCTCGCCGCCACCGCCCCCGCGGCGGCGGCCCCGTCCGCGAAACCCGTCCGCGCGGACGCCTCGACGGCCGCCGCCCGGTTCGGCGCCTTCCGCCGGGCCGCCCAGCGCGCCGCGGAGGACACCGCGACCATGGACGCCCCGACCACGGACATTGCGACCATGGACGCCCCGACCCTGGCCACCGCGACCACGGACGCCCCGACCACGGACACCGACACCACGCCCGACCCTTCCCCCGTCACCGAGAAGGACTCCTGATGAGCAGCGCGACCGACCGTGACCTCGACTGGCTGTTGGAAAACCTGCTGAGCGTCACCCCCGGCGCCCGGCACGCCCTGGTGCTCTCCGCCGACGGCCTCAAGCTCTGCCACACCTCCGGCCTCGACGCCGACCGGGCCGACCAGCTGGCCGCGATCGCCTCCGGCCTGCAGAGCCTGGCGCACGGCGCCTCGATCGAGTTCGGCGACGGCACCGGCGGCGTCCGGCAGTCGATGACCGAGTTCCACGGCGGCATCCTGTGCATCGTGGCGGCCGGCGAAGGCGCGCACCTGGCCGTCGTCACGGACGACGAGGCGGACGTGGGCGTGGTCGGCCACAACATGCACGGCCTGATCGAGCAGATCGGCGTCCACCTGAGCGCGCCGGCCAGGTCGGTGGAGGAGACCGGGACGCACGAGAGCGCCCGGGCATGAACGCCGGGCCGGTCCTGCCGGGTCGGGACGACGACCCGGACCGCCTCTACACGATCACCCGGGGCCGCAGCCGCTCCCCGGAGAACGCCTTCGACCTGGTCACGCTGATCGTCGCCGAGCGGGAGCCGGCGCCGGGCATGCAGTCGGAGCACGCGCGCATCCTGCGGATGTGCGAGGCCCCGACCGCCGTCGTGGAGGTCGCGGCGGAGCTGGCGCTGCCGGTCTCGGTGGTGAAGATCCTGCTCGGTGACCTGCTGGAGTCCGGGGCCGTCACCGCCCGGCACCCCCGGTTCGCGCCGAACAAGGCGCGGCTGCCCGATCTCGACACGCTGAAGCAGGTGCTGCATGGCCTCCAACGGCTCTGACCCCTCCACGACGGCGGCTCCGGCGGTTTCGACGGCTCCGACGGAGGCCCCGGCGACGGCCCCGGTCACCGGCCGCACCCCGCTGCGCGCGACCGCCGACAACGCGCTGAAGATCGTCGTGGTCGGCGGCTTCGGCGTCGGCAAGACGACGCTGGTCGGCTCGGTCAGCGAGATCCGTCCGCTGAACACCGAGGAGGTCATGACGCGGGCGGGCGAGGGCATCGACCCGGCCGGCGCGTGGGGCAAGCGCTCCACGACGGTCGCCTTCGACTTCGGCCGGATCACGCTCTCCGAGAGCCAGGTGCTCTACCTGTTCGGCGCGCCGGGGCAGGAACGTTTCTGGTTCCTGTGGGACCGCCTGTTCAGCGGCGCGCTCGGCGCGGTCGTCCTGGTGGACACCCGGCGCCTGGAGGAGTCCTGGTACGCCATCGACCGGCTGGAGCACCACGGCACCCCGTTCATCGTGGCCCGCAACAACTTCGGCGAGCCGGCCCACACCCTGGAGCAGGTCCGCGAGGCGCTCGACCTGCCCCCGGAAGTGCCGCTGGTGGACTGCGACGCCCGGGACCGGGAGTCCGGCAAGCGGGTGCTGATCGAGCTGGTCGGCCACCTGGCCGCGCTCGCGGAGGCCGAGGCCGGGCTCCCCGTGCAGCCGGCCGCCTCCCGCCACGCCGAATCCCCCGCGCAGCAGTACGAGGCGCACCAGTACGAGGAGAGCACCCCGTGACCGAGCCCGCCGTCACCCCGCCCCCGGGCTGCCCCGCGCACGCCGGCGCCACGCCGCTGTACGGGCCGCGCTTCCAGACCGACCCGGCCCAGCTCTACCGCGAGCTGCGCGCCCAGCACGGCCCGGTGGCCCCGGTCGAACTGGCCGGCGGCGTCCCCGCCTGGCTGGTCATCGGCTACCGCGAGCTCCAACTGGTGACCGGGCAGCCCCAGTTGTTCGGCCGCGACTCCAGCCGCTGGCACGCCTGGGACACCCTGCCCGCCGACTGGCCGCTGAAGCCGATGATGGCGCCGGTGCCGTCGATCCTCTACGCCGAGGGCGAGGAGCACGTGCGCCGCTCCCGGGCGGTCACCGACGCGCTGGCCGCGGCCGACCCGTACGAGCTGCGCAAGCACGCCGAGGAGATCGCCGACCGGCTGATCGACGACTTCGCCGGCCGCGGCGAGGCGGACCTGGTCGCCGAGTACGCGCACCGGATGCCGCTGCTGGTGCTGTGCCGGGTGCTCGGCCTGGACGAGGAGCAGGCTCCGGAGCTGATCACGGCGCTGCTGACCATGCTGGACGGCGGCCCGGACGCCCCGGCCGGCGCGCAGCGGCTGCTGGAGCTGATGCTCGCCCTGGTGCGGGAGAAGTCCGAGCACCCGGGTGCCGACGTCGCCTCGCGCATGCTGGAGCACCCGGCCGGACTGACGGAGGACGAGGTGATGCGCGACCTGCGGGTGCTGCTGATCGCCGGCCACCAGCCGTCCTCGTACTGGATCTCCAACGCGCTGCGCCTGATGCTCACCGACGAGCGGTTCGCGGCCTCGCTCGCGGGCGGCCGGCGCAGCATCAGCCAGGCCCTCAACGAGGCGCTCTGGGAGGACACCCCGACGCAGATCTTCGCCGGCCGGTGGGCCGTGCGGGACACCCACCTCGGCGGCCAGCGGATCGCCGAGGGGGACATGCTCCTGCTGGGCTTCGCCGGGGCGAATTCCGACCCGTCGGTGCGCCGGCCGGACGGCCGGCCCGCCGAGGGCAACCGGGCGCACATGAGCTACTCGTACGGCGAGCACGGCTGCCCGTTCCCCGCGCAGGAGGCGGCCGAGGTGATCGCCACGACGGCGATCGAGGTGCTGCTGGACCGGCTGCCGGACCTGCGGCTCGCGGTGGCCGAGCACGCGCTGGTGTGGCGGCCGTCGGCGTGGGTGCGGGGGCTGGTGGCGCTGCCGGTCTCGTTCACCCCGGGGCACGCGGCCTGACCGGTCTGTCCTCGGGCTTCCCACCGCTCGAACCGCTCGAACCGCTCGAACCGCTCGAAGTTCCGTCCTCTCGTCAGCCCCGAAGCCCCGTAGTCCGAAGGAGAGTTGCCGATGTCCGTGGCCCCGGCCCCGTTCGTCCTCGACCCGCTGGCCCGCGACAGCGCCGCCGAGGGCGCCCTGCTGCGCGCCGCCGGTCCGGCGGTGCCGGTCGAGCTGCCCGGCGGGGTCGCCGCGTGGGCGGTGACCCGGCACGCCGCGGCGCGCGACCTGCTGACCGATTCCCGGCTGGTGAAGGACGCCGCGCACTGGGCCGCCTTCCAGCGCGGAGAGGTCCCGAAGACCTGGCCGCTGATCGGCCTCGCGGTGCCCGGTCCGAGCATGGTGACCACGGACGGCGCCGAGCACCGCCGGCTGCGGGCGCTGGTGGCGCAGGCGTTCACCCCGCGCCGGGTGGAGCTGATGCGCCCGCGCGTCGAGGAGATCACGCACCGGCTGCTGGACGCGCTGGCCGCGGGCGGGCCGGAGGTGGACCTGAAGTCGGCGTTCGCGTTCCCGCTGCCGATGACGGTGATCTGCTCGCTGCTGGGCGTGCCGGAGTCGGACCACGGCGTGCTGCGCGACCTGTACGAGCGGTTCTTCGGCATCAAGCCGGACCCGGCGGGTATCCAGGCGACCATCGCCGGGCTGAACGCCTTCGTCAACGACCTGGTGGCGCAGCGCCGTTCGGCCCCCGGCGACGACCTGGCGAGCGTGTTGCTGGCGGCGGACACCGAGGGCGGCGCGCTGACCGACGCGGAGGCGGCGGCGACCCTGCGGGTGATCATCGCGGCCGGTCACGAGACCACGGTGAACCTGATCGGCAACGCCGTCCGGGCGCTGCTGGCCCACCCGGAGCAGCTGGCGCTGGTGCGGTCGGGGCTGGTGCCGTGGGACGCGGTGGTGGAGGAGTCGCTCCGCTGGACGCCGCCGACCAGCAACTTCCTGTTCCGCTTCGCCGCCGAGGACATCCCGGTCGGCGACACGGTGATCCCGGCGGGCGAGCCGGTGCTGATCTCGTACAACGCGATCGGCCGGGACCCGGCGCAGCACGGCATCACGGCGGAGGTGTTCGACGTTACCCGGGACGCGTCCCGGCACCTGTCCTTCGGCCACGGTCCGCACGTCTGCCCGGGGTCGCCGCTGGCCAGGCTGGAGGCGGGGGTCGCGCTGCCGGCGCTGTTCGAGCGGTTCCCGGGGCTGTCGCTCGGGGTGCCGGACGGGGAGCTGCGGCCGAGCCCGTCGCTGGTGGTCAACAGCCTGCTGGAGCTGCCGGTCCGGCTCTTCTGACGGACGGCCGTGGGGGGGGGCCCCCCCCCGGGGGGGGGGGGGGCGCCGCGGGGGCGGGGGGGGGGGGGGGCCGGGGGGGGTGGGGGGGGGGCGGGGGGGGGCGGGGGGGGGGGCGCCCCCGGGGGGGCGCGGGCGGCGCGGCACTCCCGGCGCCCGCCGGCGGGGCGGCCCCGTCCTCTTGGGGGGGGGGGCCGCCGGCGTGTCCTGGCGGGGCGGGAGCCCGTGGGGAGACGGGCGGCGGCTTGTCGGGACGCGGTCGGGTCACGACCGGGACACCGCGCGATGAAGGTCGATCGCGGACCTTGGCGGCGACCGGCGGCTGGGTTAACGTCGTCGGATCGGCCGCACGTCCAATCCGACGATCCGATCAGCCGACTATCTCCGGTACAGCGCAATGTCGTTCGGTCCACAGCCGGCAGCACGCCCTGGCGAGGAGAACCGCATTGACCCTCAACCCGACCGCACCGTCCCCGAGTTCCCGCCGCCGTCTGGTCGCCGCGCCCGCGCTGCTCGCGGCGCTGGCGCTGACCGCCGCCTGCTCCAACAGCTCCGGCGGTTCGGGCGACGGCGGGGGAGCGGCCCAGTCGCTGTCCGGCGACTGCGCCAAGTACCAGCCGTACGCCGGGCATTCGGGCACCACGGTGACGATGTTCGCCTCGATCCTCAGCCCGGAGTCGGACAACCTGGAGAAGTCCTGGGCGGAGTTCTCCAAGTGCACCGGGATCAGGATCAGTTACGAGGGGTCGAACGACTTCGAGTCCCAGCTGCCGGTCCGCGTGGCCGGCGGGAACGCCCCGGACTTCGCGATCATCCCGCAGCCCGGCCTGCTGGCGCAGATGGTGAAGAGCGGCAAGGTGGTGAAGCCGCCCGCCCAGACGGTCACCAACCAGGACCGGTGGAGCCCGGTCTGGCGGACCTACGGCTCGGTCAACGGCACGTTCTACGCGGCCCCGATGAGCGCCAACATGAAGTCGCTGGTCTGGTACTCGCCGAAGGCCTTCAAGGCGGCCGGCTACGAGGTGCCGAAGACCTGGGCGGACCTGATGGCGCTCAGCGACAGGATCGCCAAGGCGGGCGGCGGCAAGCCGTGGTGCGGCGGCATCGCCTCCGGCACGGCCACCGGCTGGCCGGCCACCGACTGGCTGGAGGAGGTGGTGCTGGGCACGTACGGCGGTGACGTGTACGACCAGTGGGTGGGCCACCAGGTGAAGTTCTCCGACGAGAAGATCACCACCGCCATGAAGACGGTCGCCGGCTGGATGCAGAACCCGGCCTGGGTCAACGGCGGCTTCGGCGACGTGAAGTCGATCGCCACGACGACGTTCCAGGACGCGGGCACGCCGATCCTGAGCGGCAAGTGCTTCATGCTCCAGCAGGCCTCCTTCTACAAGGCGCAGTGGCCCAAGGACACGAAGATCGCTCCGGACGGCGACGTGTTCGCCTTCCACCTGCCCGCGGTGAACCCCGGCGTCCCCAGCCCGGTCGAGGGCGGCGGCGAGTTCCTGACCGCGTTCTCGAACCGGCCCGAGGCGCAGGCGGTGCAGAACTACCTGTCCAGCTCGGACTGGGCGAGCAGCCGGGTGAAGACGGCCACCGGCTGGGTCTCGGCCAACCAGGGCGTCGACAAGAGCCTGTACACCGACCCGGTCGACCGGCTGTCGGCGGACGCGCTGACCGACCCGGGCGCGACCTTCCGCTTCGACGCCTCCGACATGATGCCGGCCGCGATCGGCTCCGGACAGGAGTGGAAGTCGCTGACCTCCTGGTTCGCCGAGGGCCAGACGATCCAGAAGGTCGCGGGCGACATCGACGCCGCCTGGCCGCAGTAGCCCGCGGCCGGGCAGGCCTCGCGGCGCCGCGACGGCGGACGCCGCTCCGGGGCCCCACGCCCGGCGCCGTCACGGGACCACCTGTCGAGGGGGGGGGGGGGGGGCCCCCCCCCCCCCCCCCCCCCCCCCCCCCCCCCCCCCCCCACCCCCCACACCAACCACAGACCGCCACGCACCCCCCCC
>NZ_JBHWGD010000046.1:0-3958 GCF_042733235.1 Kitasatospora sp. NPDC059722 | reverse complement strand
CGTCCCGTGCTCGTCGAGCACCAGCAGGCACCCGGCCTTGGCGGTGGTGGACGTGGCGGCGGGGGGGGGGGTGGGGCCCCACCACCCCCCACCGCCCGCCCCCTTCCCACCGGCACCAGGAGGGACGCACAGCCATGTCCGTACCCGGTACCCCGCCCCCGCCCGCCGCGCTCGCCGGCGGCGCGTGGGGCGACGCGGCGATCAAGTTCGGCAACACCTTCGGCGCGGTCGCGGGCTTCCTCGGGATCCTGCTGCTGGTCTTCCTCGCGGCGGCCCGGGCCCGGGGCCGCCTGGCCCGGCCGCTGGCCGTCGCGGTGTTCCTCGGCCCGGCCGTGCTGCTGCTCCTGGTCGGCCTGGTCGCACCGCTGCTGCGCACGGTCTACCTGAGCTTCTTCGGCGACGACAGCTCCCACTTCGTCGGCGGCGAGAACTTCGGCTGGGCGTTCACCACCGACTCCGTCCGGCACGTGCTGGTCAACACCGCGCTGTGGCTGGTGATCGCGCCGCTGGCGGCGACCGGCCTCGGTCTGGTGCTGGCGCTGCTGGTGGACCGGATGCGCGGTCAGGCGGTCTACAAGTCGCTGATCTTCATGCCGATGGCGATCTCGCTGGTCGGCGCGTCGATCATCTTCAAGTTCGTCTACGAGTCGCGCGGCCCCGGCCAGTCGCAGATCGGCCTGCTCAGCCAACTGGCTGTGGCGCTCGGCCGGCACGACCCGCCGAACTGGATGCTCGACCAGCCGCTGAACACCTTCCTGCTGATGGTGGTCATGGTCTGGGTGCAGACGGGCTTCGCGATGGTGGTGCTGTCGGCGGCGATCAAGGCGATCCCGGACGAGATCACCGAGGCGGCCCGGCTGGACGGTGCCGGCGGGCTGCGGCTGTTCTGGTACGTCACCGTGCCGATGATCCGCACGACGGTCGTGGTCGTGCTGACCACCGTCATGATCACCACGCTGAAGGCCTTCGACATCGTCCGCACCATGACGGGCGGCAACTTCGGCACCCAGGTGCTCGCGAACGAGATGTACTCGCAGTCCTTCGTGCAGTTCGACACCGGCCGGGGCAGCGCGCTCGCGGTGATCCTCTTCCTCGCGGTGCTGCCGCTGGTGGCCTACAACATCGTCCAGCTGCGGAAGGAGCGTGGGGTGCGATGAACGGTGGTTCCCGGGGCCCGGTGCGCAAGGCGTTCAGCAGTCCGCTTGCCTCGGTGTTCGTCATCGCGGTGACGGTGCTGTGGACGATCCCCACGCTGGGCCTGCTGGTGACGTCGCTGCGGCCCAAACAGGACGTCACGGCGGACGGCTGGTGGAACGCCCTCCTGCACCCGGACCTCGGCCTCGGCAACTACCACACCGTGCTGTTCGAGGGCGGTTCCGGCGTCTCGACCGGCCTGATGCCGTTCCTGGTCAACTCGCTGGCGATCAGCGTCCCGGCGACGGTCTTCCCGCTGGTGCTGGCGGCCATGGCGGCGTACGGGCTGGCGTGGGTGCGGTTCCGGGGCAGCGACGTGGTGTTCTTCGTGGTGTTCGCGCTCCAGGTGGTGCCGATCCAGATGGCGCTGATCCCGCTGCTGCGGCTGTTCTCGGGCGGCGCGCACCTGGGCTCGCTGACGCTGATCCCGGCGGTGGACCTGAAGGGCAGCTACGCGCCGGTCTGGCTGGCGCACACCATGTTCGCGCTGCCGCTGGCGGTGTTCCTGCTGCACAACTTCATCGCGCAGTTGCCGCGGGACCTGATGGAGGCGGCGGTGGTGGACGGCGCCTCGCACTTCAAGATCTTCCGGTCGATCGTGCTGCCGCTGTGCACGCCGGCGCTGGCCTCGTTCGCGATCTTCCAGTTCCTGTGGGTCTGGAACGACCTGCTGGTGGCGCTGACGTTCGCGGGCGGCACGCCGGAGGTGGCGCCGATGACCGTGCGGCTGGCGCAGTTGTCCGGGTCGTTCGGCGGGCGCTGGGAGCTGCTGACGGCGGGGGCGTTCCTGTCGATCGTCGTCCCGCTGATCGTCTTCTTCAGCCTCCAGCGGTACTTCGTCCGAGGGCTGCTGGCGGGGTCGGTGAAGGGGTAGCCGGGGAACCGGTCTGGTCGGGGGCGGGGGAGGTCGGGGGAGGCCGGGTGGTCGGGACCGGCTGGGACCAGCTGGGACCGGCCGGGGCAGGTCAGGGTGAACTGAACACGTTCAGATCAAACTTTTGAACTTGTTCAGAATGCTCTACAGTCGGCTGCGGCGGCAACGCCGAGCGCGTCTGCCGGCGGGCTGCCCGGAGGGCGGCTCCCGCCTGCCCACCGACCACTTGAGGGGGACTCATGTCCGCGCTGTCCAGCCCCGCCCCGGCCGATCCGCCGCCCGCCGGGGCCGCCTGGGGGCCGGGCCGGCCCGCCCCGAAGACGTTCTCGTGGCTGCGGCCCAGCGACCCCGACGGCAAGGCCGCCGCCACACCGCAGGTGCTCGTCGCGGCGCTGCTCACCGGTCTCCTGACGGCCTGGCTGCTGGGCGACGGCATCGGCGTCGGGCTGACGGTCTGCGGGGTCGCCGCGGCGGTCGGCGCCGGGCTCGCCGCCCGTGGGGCGGGCCGCCGGGCCCGGCCCTGGACGGTCGCCTGGAGCGCGCTCGCGCTCGCCCTGCTCGCCGTCCCGGCCCTGTGGGAGGCCGGCTGGCCGGTGGTGATCGCGGTGGTCGGCGCGCTGGCGCTGGCCTCGCTCGCGCTGCACGGCGGCCGCCGCTGGCCGGGCGTGCTGCTCGCCCTGCCGGGCGTCCTCTGGCAGGTGGGGCCGGGCGTGCGCTGGGCCGCCGACGGCCTGGCCGGGCACCGCCTGCGCAGCCGGGGCCGGATCGTCCCGGTGCTCAAGGCGCTCGCGGTCGCCGCCGTGCTCCTCGTCGTCTTCGGCTGGCTGTTCGCCGGGGCCGATGCCGCCATGGCGGACGTCCTGGACAGCCTCAGCCCGAGGATCGACCTCGACCGGCTCCCGGTGCGCGCCGTGCTGTTCGCGGTCGGGCTGCTCACCG
Organism: Kitasatospora sp. NPDC059722; assembly: GCF_042733235.1. Taxonomy (NCBI): domain Bacteria; kingdom Bacillati; phylum Actinomycetota; class Actinomycetes; order Kitasatosporales; family Streptomycetaceae; genus Kitasatospora; species Kitasatospora sp. NPDC059722. Next base: position 951 of record NZ_JBHWGD010000046.1, on the reverse strand, counting down.
CGCTCGGCTTCGCGCACATCGCGGCCGGCCCGCGCCGCTGGGACCGCACGGTGGTCCGGCCCGGCCGGGCCCGCGGGCGGCTGGAGTGGGCGCTGCCGCTCGTCGCGCTCGACCTGATGTTCGGCGTCTTCGCGGTCATCCAGGCCGTGGTGGTGCTCGGGGGCGCCGACGCCGTCCTGCGGAACACCGGGATGAGCCGCTCCGAGTACGCGCGGCAGGGCTTCTGGCAGCTGTCCGTCATCACGGTGCTCACGCTCGTGGTCGTCGCCGTCGCCAAGCGCTGGGCCCCGCGCACCACGCCCGCCGACCGCCGACTGGCGCGGATCCTGCTCGGCCTGCTCTGCGTGCTCGCCCTGGCCGTCGTCGCGTCGGCGCTCGGGCGGATGTGGTTCTACGTCGACGCCTCGGGCCTCACCCGGCTCCGGCTCTGGGTGCTGGTGGTGGAGATCTGGCTGGGTGGCGTGTTCGCCCTGCTCATCGCCGCCGGGTTCACCCGTTCCGCGGGCTGGCTGCCGCGCGCCGTCGTGCTCAGCGGCGCACTCGCCGCCGTGGTCTACGGGCTGATGGGGCCGGACGCGATCGTCGCCGAGCAGAACGTCGCCCGCTACGAGCGGACCGGCCGGATCGACCTGCGCAACGTCCGGGACCTCTCGCCGGACGCCGTCCCCGCCCTCGACCGGCTGCCCGGCGCCAAGCGGACGTGCGCGCTGCAGCTGATCCGCACCGACCTGGAGAACCGGGCCCGGCCCTGGTACGCCGCCAGCCTCTCCTCGGCCCGTGCCCGGGAGATCCTCGCCGCGCGGCCCCTGGCGGACGACGGCCGCGGCGGGCGGAGCGCATGCGAGCAGGCGGGGCTGAAGATCGACGCGTACTTCTGACCCGCAGGGGTTTGGGGGGCTCGGGGTCCGGGGGTTTGGGGGCCTGCGGAACGGCTGACGGGCCGGCCGGGAG
>NZ_JBHWGD010000045.1:74491-79335 GCF_042733235.1 Kitasatospora sp. NPDC059722 | reverse complement strand
TGGTTGTGGGGGGGGGGGGGGGGGGGGCCGCACTGGGGCGGGCGCTGGTCGACCGACAATTTGCCCGGGGGGGGGGCGGCGCCGCCCGGGGCGTGCGCCCGCGACCCCCGCGGGGCCGCCGCCGGGGCCCGGCCCGGCACGGTCCGCCGGCGCCACACGGCGACCGGACCCGCCGGGCCGCCCAGCGGCGAACGCTGGTCGAGCCCGAGGCGGGGGCGCTGCCCGCTGCGGCCGAGCGCGGCCAGCAGCCGGTGGTCGGTCAGCGGGTCCGCGGCGTCCTGCGCGGGCTCGCCCCGCAGGGCGCGGAAGACCTCGGCGGCCCAGGTCTGCAGGCCCTTGAGGTCCATCACCGCGTGTGCGGCGCGGAAGACGACGGTGGTTGGCTCGCCGGCGGGTTCTCCGGCGGCTTCCCCGGCGGCTTCTCCGGCGGCTTTCCCGGTGAGGAGCAGTACCTCGCAGGCCGGGGAGTCCCCGGCCTGCGCCAGGTGGCCGGTCAGCTCGGGCAGTCCGGTGAGCGTGGCGCGGTCGAAGGCGGGCGCGTCGACGGCCACGACCCGGGCCGGCACCCCGCTGTCGTGCCACGTCCGCCCGCGCCGCACGACCCGAGAGCCGGGGCAGGCCCGCGAGGCGCGCGCCACGGCCCCGGCCAGTGCCCGGGCGTCGATCCGCCCGGCGCCCTCGACCACGAGCTGGATCACCATCAGCTCGCCCAGCCGCGCGGCGGCGAGGTAGGACCACTCGGTGGGTGAGACGGGCCGCCGGAAGGCGGAGGCGGCGGCCGTGTTGTGCGCGATCAAGGCTGGACCTTCCTGGTGAACTCGTCGACGCCGCCGATCTCCTCGATCCAGGCGGCCAGCCGGGCCATCCCGGTCGCGTGGTCCACCACCGGCGCGCCCAGGTCGCGGCGCGCCGCCGAGGTGTCGTACGTGGCGGACCGGGTCAGCAGGGCCAGCGAGTAGCGGGACAGGGGCGGGGAGGTGCGTTCGGCGAGCGGGGGCAGCTTCCAGAGCAGGTCCGCCGCGAACGCGGCGGCCTTCAGCACCGGGAGGGGGACCCGCCGGGTCGGGGGCGTGCCGCCGAAGCGCTCGGCGAGGGCGGCCAGGGTGCTCCACACCTCCACCGGCTCCGGGTCCGCGACGAAGTAGGCCCGGCCGCCCACCCCGGGGGCCCGGGCAGCGCGCACGCTCGCCGCGGCGGCGTTGTCGCAGTGGCACAGCGAGGCGAGCACGGGCCGGCCGCCGGAGAGGTCGGGCAGGCGCCCGGCCATCATCTTCGCCAGCAGGCGCGGCATGAACCCGGAGTGGTCGCGCGGGCCCCACACGGCGCGCGGGCGCAGCGCGACGGTGGTGAAGTCCGGCTGGTCGGCGGCCAGGACGAGCCGTTCGGCGGCGGCCTTGGTCTCCGAGTACAGGTTGAGGAAGCGCCGCGGGTAGGGCTCGCTCTCGTCGATGCCGAGCCGGTCGCCGTCGCGCACGCCCATCAGCGCGCTGGGGCTGCCGATGAAGACGAACCGCCGGGCCCCGGCGTCGCGGGCGGCGGTCATCAGCCGCCGGGTGCCGTCGACGTTCTCGGCGTAGAACCGGGCCCGGGTGCCCCGGTCGGTGACCCGGGCGGCGCTGTGGTGCACCGCGTCGACGCCGTCCGCCGCCGCCCTGAGCGAGGCCTGGTCCCGCAGGTCGCCGAAGGCGAACTCGACGCCCGCCACGGTGCGCAGGTGGCCGAGGTCGCTGCCCTCGCGCACCAGCACGCGGACCTCGTCGCCGGCCCGCAGACAGGCATCGACGATGTGGCTGCCCAGGAATCCGGACGCGCCCGTCACCAGGACCTTCACGACGCGCCGCCCTTCGCGCCGGCGCGGGCCCGGCGCCACCACGTCGCCCCGAAGAGCATCGTGAGGGCGGCGGTGGCCGACGGCCTGCGGGCGGTGGCGCGTTCCTGCTCGGCCCGCAGCGCGGCCGGTATCTGCGCCGCGTGGACGACGACGCTCAGGAAGGCGTCCACCCACCACAGCGCGGTGAGCACCGGGTGCTCCCAGGGCAGCAGCGGCCACGCGGCCAGGTACGCCCAGCCGGCCAGCGGCACCGCGCGCAGCGCCAGGTCCGCGGCGCCGGGGCGCCGGCCGCCGGTGAGCCGGTCCTCGGCCCAGCCGGCCAGCAGCTCCCGGCGGATCTTGGCGTTGTGGCGCACGTCCACCGGGAACGCCGGGTGCACCAGGAAGTCCGCGACGGGCTTCGTCATCGGGTGGTCCGCCCCGAGGGCGCGCAGCTCCTCCTCGATGCGCGGCCACTGCTCCCGGCCGGTGCCCGGCGCCAGCTCCACGCACAGCACCGGACGCCGGCGCCCGCGCGGCCCGACGCCGACCAGCGCGGTGCGCCGCACCCGCGGGTGGGCGTTGAAGACGCCTTCGCAGCGCACCGTGTGCAGGTCGCCCTCGGGGGTCCGCACCCGCTGGCTCTTGCGCCCGCAGAACCAGATCCGGCCCTGCTCGTCGATCCATCCGACGTCACCGGTGCGGTGCCAGCGGGTGTCACCGTCCTGGATCTTGTGGTCGGCGTCGGCCCGCTCCGCGCGGAAGTAGCGGGGGCTGACGGCCCGTCCGCTCACCACGATCTCGCCCATCTCGCCGGGCGGCACGGCCAGGCCGGGCGTCCAGCGGGGCAGCGGGTCGTCGCCGATCGCGACGGTGCGCACCGCCATGCCCGGCGCCGGGCGGCCCAGGCAGACGCCGAGTCCGGCGGCCGGCCCCGCGGCCGGTGAGCCGGTGCTCCCGTCCGCGGTCCCGGCGGCGCTCCCCGCGGCCAGGGCCTCGCGGCTCTCCAGCAGCGCCATGGGCAGGGCCTCGGTCGCCCCGTAGGTGCTGAACACGCGTGCCTCGCCGGGCAGGACGGCGCGCAGCCCGGCCAGCAGCGCGGGGCTCACCGGGGCGCCGCCGGAGATGACCAGGCGCAGCGAGGGCACCGGGGCGCCGGTCGCGGCCAGGTGGGCGGCGAGCGGGCCCAGCAGCGCGGGGGAGGCGAACATCGCGTCCACCCCGAAGCGCCGCACGGCGTCGGCCAGCGACGCGGGGTCGGCGGCGCCGACCCGGGCCATGTCCATCCTCGGCACGACCACGGTGCGACCGGCCACCAGGTCGAACACGCCCATGAGCGGCATGGTGACCAGGGTGGTCCGTTCGTCATCCGTGAAGTGGGCCTCCTCGCTGCCCCGCGCCATCGCCAGCAGCATGCCGGCGGTGACCTCGACCGGCTTGGCCGGGCCGGTGCTGCCGGTGGTGTAGCCGATGAGCGCGAGGTCGTCCGGGCCGGTGGGCGCGGGGGCCAGCGGGGGCCGGCCGGCGCCGGCGGCGATCAGCCTGCGCAGCGCGGTGCCGTCCGGGCCGCCCACCGTGACGGAGCTGCGCACGCCGGCGAAGGCGCGCGGGCGCAGCCGGCGCAGCACCTGGGCCTTCGGGACGCCGATGAAGGCCTCCACGCGCACGCGCCGCAGGCAGTCGAGCATGCGCTCCAGGCCCATGCCGGGGTCCACGACGACGGGGACGGCGCCCACGTGCAGCATGGCGAGGACGAGCGTCAGCAGGTCGCCGCCGGGCGGCACCAGCAGGGCCGTGCGGGTGCCGCGGCGGATGCCGTGCGCCTCCAGGCCGGCGGCGCAGGCCGCGACGGTGGCGGCGAGTTCGGCGTAGCCGACGGTGGTGTAGGCGGCGCGGCCGTCCGCTTCGGTGCGGTCCGCGTCGGGGTGGACGAGCGCGGCCGTGTCGGGGGTGCGGGCGGCGTGGTCGGCGAACAGCCGTGCGGGGGAGGCATGTTGCTCGCGGGGGAGGGAGGGGGCGGGCGTCATCGGACGGTCCCCCCGTCGCCGCTGCCGGTAACGCTGCCGTCGCCGGTACTGTCGCCGCCGTCCGTGCCGGGGGCGGTCAGGCGGTAGAGCGAGGCCGCCGAGGTGAGCCCGGCGCCGACGGCGAGGAAGAGCACCTGGTCGTGTCCGGCGAGCCGGCCGGTGTCCAGGGCCTGGAGGTAGCCGTGGACGAGCGCGGAGGTGTGCGGGTCGCCGTGGACGCCCTCGACGGTGACGGCGGCGTCGGCGGCCAGGCCCAGGCGCTTGGCCAGGCGGGCGGCGAACCCGGGTGAGGGCTGCGAGGTGACGAGCAGGGTGCGGTCGAGGGCGAGGCGGGCCCGGGCGGCGTCGGGGCCGGCGTCCGTGCCGCCGTCGGTGCCGTCCGTGGTGCCGCCGTCGGTGCCGTTCTCGGTGCCGTCCGCGGTGCTCAGGACGGTGCGTACGGAGTCGGCGGCGAGGTCCAGCATGCGGTCCAGGGCGTCGCCGTCGCGCTCCACGACGATGCTGCTGCGCCCGCTGGCGCCGACGTCGGGCAGCGGCAGGTAGCCGTTGACCCCGTGCCGGCCGGGCAGGGAGCGGTGGTGCACCCGGCCGAAGCCGCAGGCGTCGTCGGTGCGTTCGAGCAGCAGGGCCGCCCCGGTGCTCGCGTACGGGAAGGCGGGCGTGCCGGCGCGGGAGGCGTCCGACGACGGGTGGGTGTCGGCGCAGACCACCATGACCCGGCGGGCGCCGCCGGTGGCGAGCAGGGCGTCGGCCGCCTGGACGGCGTTGAGTACGCCGCAGGCCCCGTTCATGAGGTCGAAGGAGAACGCGGCCCGCCGCTCGGGGGAGCGCAGGTAGTCGAGGTTGATGCCCAGGCGCTTCTGGATGAGCGCGGCGACGGACGGCTCGACGATGTTGGAGTCGCGGTAGACGCCGACGTTTAAGAGGACGTCGACCTCGGCGGGGGCGAGCCCCGCCCGCGCCCGGCAGGCGCCGGCGGCCGCCGCCGCCGGGCCGGAGGTGCTGGC
>NZ_JBHWGD010000045.1:65680-74481 GCF_042733235.1 Kitasatospora sp. NPDC059722 | reverse complement strand
CCGGGGATTTTGTCGGGGGGCGGCCCCGGCCGGGTCTATTTTTGTGTGGGGGGGTTCCCCGCCGAGGGTGCCGGGGCGGCCGGCGGCGGGGGGGGCGAGCCCGGCCCGCTCCAGGCAGGCGCGGCCGGCCGCGGCCGCGTGGCCGATGGAGCTGCCGGAGCCGAGGGCCGGGGCGAGCGCGGCCGAGGTTATGACGGTGGCCATAGTCACACCTTCAGGGAAGAGACGGTCGCGGACAGGAAGCCGGTCACGACACCCGAGGCGGCGGGCACCATCAGCACCTTCGAGCCGTCGGGTATGCGGCCCTCGGCGAGGGCCTGGTGCAGCACCAGGTAGTGCGAGGTGGTGGCGGTGTTCGCCAGCCGGTCGACGACCGACAGGGACGGCGGCATCGGCGCGCCGAAGCGGCTCGCGCCGGTGGTGTTCATGAAGTCCACGAACCGGGTGCCGACCTGGTGCTGGATGACGAAGTCGTAGCCCTCGTCGGCGAATTGACGCCCCTGCTCGGCGAGTTTGTCCCCGTGGAAGGCCGGCCACAGCGAGAGCCGGTCCTCGGCGTGCATCTCCTTGTTGTTGGTGTACATGGCCATGCCGCCGGTGCCGTCGCTGGGCATGCCGAGGCACAGGTGCGAGTACTCCGAACACGTCATCAGCTCGATGTCGTGGATCACGTCGCGGTCGTCGGTCGCGCGGTCCATCACCAGCGCGACGGCGGAGTCCCCGACGGACATCGACGCGAACTGGGGGTCCCTGCTGTCCTCCATCTCGCGGGCGGCGGTGAAGGCGATGGGGGTGATCTGCTCCCCGCTGAGCACCAGGCCGTTGCGCACGGTGCCGGCGCGGATCATCCGGTCCAGCAGGAGGACGCCGGTCATCATGCCGGCGCAGGCGTTGGAGACGTCGAAGCGCAGGGCGTGGTGCGCGCCGATCTCCTCGGCGATGCGGTGCGCGAACGAGGGCTCGAACTGCAGGCGCCCGCCGTCGGCCATGCGGCTGATGGAGCAGGAGATCACGGCGTCGATGCCGTCCGGCGCGTGGCGGGAGCGTTCCAGGCAGTCCCGGGCGGCGGCCACGGCCATCGTCAGGCTGTCCTCGGGGTCGTGCGCGGTGTCGTCCGCCACCCGCCGCTCCGTCGTCCCGGTGATCTTCACGAGGTCGAACTCCGGCGCCTTCTCCAGGCGGCCGAGGAGTTCCCCGGTGCTCATCACCGTCGTGGGGAGGTAGGCCCCGATGGCTTCTAACCGAGTCTTGTTCACGACACCCTTCTTTCTTTCCAGCGCGGGTCCGGCTGATTAAAGGCACGTAAAATCACGCGAGGTGATTCGGCATCACCCCGCGACGACCTTCATGCACGCCTGGACCCGATGTGCCCATGGCTACTTCGCGGACTTCTCCCAGGTCAGGGGAGTGCCGCTACGTGACGCGAGCGCGCCAATCACCGTCGGAGACTATCGCATTACTCAAAGCGACCGGGCCTCATGGGCATGTGACGATCGCCACCCGCTATTTCCGGCCGCGTTCGCGCGAGGGCACAACCATCCTCTCTGTACGGATGGTTGTGGCCGTCCGATGGCCGATCCGAAGGGCGGGGCGGGTGATCCGGAAGGGGCCATGGCCCTCTTTTTCCCGGATATCCCGTCCCGCCGCTATCGCGCGAGGTCCTGACGGACCGTCGCGAGGACCTCGGGGTCCAGGTTCCCCGCGCCCTGGTCGAGCAGCCACCGCTCCAGTTGCCGCCCGGGGTCCCGCAGGCGGCGCGGCGGTCCGTCCGGGTCGTGCAGGGTCACCAGTCCGCCGGACACGACGATCCCGGTGACGTCGTCGTCCGCGCCGGTCCCTACTCGCAGTCCCCGGTAGCCGAGCCCGTCCCGTGGCCGCGCGCCGGCGCCCGCCGGCGCCAGCGCCTCGATCCGGCGCGCCAACTCGCCTGCCGCGGCGGGCTCCAGGGGGAAGCGGGGGTTGGGCCGCCCGCTGTAGAGGTCCACCTCGACGATCACCCGTGACCGCCCGTCAGCGGATCCTCTGCCGCTGGCTGTTGCACCCGTAAAAGTAGCCGCAGAAGATCGTGTAGGGCCCGCGGTCGGCGGTCTCCGGGTTGTAGATCACGTTCCCGCTGTTGTCGTAGTTGCGGGCCGCCGTCCCGCCCGGCTTGTGGCCCCAGAAGCCCTCCTTCTGCTTGCGGTACCAGTGGAAGTCGCCGCCGCCGGGGATGACGACCAGGGCGACGAGGTAGCGCGGCTTCTCGCCGTCGGGGAAGCAGTCGAACCGGTGGTGCATGCCGTCGCACAGCGCCGCGCGGGTCACCTCGGCGCAGTCGATCCGCGTGTACATGCTGCCGCAGCCGCGACCGGGCTGCGCGAAGGTGTTCGTGCGCCAGTTGCTGGCGTAGTTGTAGCAGTTGTTGTTGGCCTGGACGGTGGGGTCGTTGTTCCAGAACCCGGGGTTGAAGGCGCCGAGCTCGATCGTGCAGGTGACCGCGGGGCGCTCCTCGCGCGCGCCGCCGGCCGGCTCGACCCCGTCCTGCGCGGAGATCCCGCTGCTGCCCGACAGCTGCCCGAGCAGGAACTCCCGGAAGGACGCGTCGAGCGGCGGCGTCGCTCCGGCGAACGTGTCGGGGGCCTGGCTCCAGTCCGCGATGGTGATCAGCCGCTCGGCGACCTCCGCGACGCGCCCGGCGGGAGCCTGCGGTCCCACCGGGACGTAGAGGCGCGAGTCCACGTCGAAGTCTCGCGCGAGCCCGTCGTCGAAGGTCTCCAGCCAGAACCCGCGAAGGCCCAGACCGCCCGTCAGCGGTTCGGAGGGCCGGGAGCCGGCGAACAGGCTCCGGTCCCGCGTCAAATCCCGCAGGGCGGCGCGTGCCTGCGCCTCATCGGTGATGTCCGCGACGGGGTCGGGCCGGCCGGAGTAGACGTCGGCGGTGATTCTCAGCATGCGTCCGGGTCTCCTTGAGCGAGGAGTGGATTGGGGCTTCGGGCGGCGACCGCGAAGCGTCCGCCACCCGGCCAGGTGCAGCCGTTTCTACACGTCCCGTCACGGGCCGGAACCCCGCCGCGCGGCGGCCCGGGCCGATGTCGTCCCAGCGGTTCAACGCCGCACGGGCACGCGCACGGTGGGGCCGGGAGGCCTCACCCTGCAGCCGGGGCGAGCAGGTGGTCCAGCACCCGCCCGAACACGGCTTGCCCGGCGGCGGCCACCAGCGGGTCGAACAGGCGGGGCAGGCCGGTGATCCGCAGCTCCTCCTCCCACACGGCCTCGCTGCCCGCGCCCAGCGCGCGCACCCGCAGCTCGGCGTGGCCGCGCACCACGCGCCCGCGCTTCTCCAGCCGGCACAGCCCGGGCAGACCGTCCCCGGGGGCATCCAATGCGACGATCTCCATCGGGTCGTCAAAACCCAGCGGCCCCAGCCCGGTTCGCGCCAGGACGACGTCGCCGGTCTCCCGCCCGCCGCCCCGCACGGCCCGCACACGCGTGAGCGGTACCCGGTCCCCGTGCCGGGGCCAGTCGGTGAGCCGCGCCCAGCATTCCTGCGGCGGCAGCGGTGAGCGGCGGGTCAGGACGAATCGGGCCATTCCGCCACTCTAGCCGGGCCGGAAGTCCCGCCGCCTGAGAGCGGTCAGCGCAGGCGGACCAGGGTGGCGTACCAACGCCGGCTCCCGATGCCCTGTCCTTCACAGTTAGTGCTCCGGTGGTGTCCGTTCCACGTGCTGTAGGCGATTGTCAGCCTGGGGTCGGCAGCCCCGAGCATGCGGGGGCCGTCTCTGCCGACCGTTGGGAGCGTGTGCCATTCACCGGGGAGGGTCGGCGTCGGACCGCCTGTGCTGCCGATGGCGGCGTACAGCAGGTCTCCTTCTTCGCACGGCATCGTTCCTCCGAGCTGGAGGGGCACGCCGTCGGAACCCAGGGTGTCCGTCCAGGGGCCCGCAGCGCCGACCCCCCGGAACTCGTCCACCACGGCAAAGCCCAGGGCCGCGTCCGGCCAATGGATGTGGATCGTGTCGAGCGTGTCGAGCGCCTTGACGTGCACGGCTATGAAGACGGCCAGGCGCTCCTTGCCGTCGCTCATCGGGGTCCCGACGGACCGGTAGTTGTTGCCGACCGTATCCGTCACACTGATGGGGCCGGTGTCGGCGTCGCCGAGCAGCACGGTGGCGATCAGCGTGTCCCCGTCGGGGACGGGGTCGTTGATTTGCAGCTCCATGCCTTTGAACCGGATCGGGGCCTTGGGGGACACTTCCTCCGCGAGCCGCGTGACGTACCTGGCGCGGCTCGGGACCGGGCTTCCCCCGCCCTGGCCGCCGACCGGTCCGCTTCGAGCGGTAAGGCGCTGGTCGGAGACCGCGGTTGTCGCCAGGAGCACGGCCAGCACACCGCCGACCCAGAGGAACGGCCGTGCTCGGCGCCGCGGCCGTGGTTTGTGCGGTGCGGCCAGCGTGTCCGGTGTGGCCTTTGAGGGCCCGGGCCGGTCGGTCCGGCGCTCCTCCGGTGGCGCCGGTGGCGGGACGTGACCGGGGTCCTCCACCATGCCGGCAGGTGAACGGGCCGGCCGCTCCACGCCAGGTGCGGCCGCTGGCGGAGGAGCGAGGACGTCACCTCCCCTACCCGGTGCCGGGAGCAGCGACGGATCGTCGGCGAGCATTGCGCCGTGCAATTCCCGCAGCTCCGCTCCGGGTTCGATGCCCAGCTGTCCGACCAGCACCCGTCGACTGGCCTGATAGACCTCCAGAGCCTCGACGCGCCGCCCGCTGCGGTGCAGCGCGAGCATCAGCCGGGCCGTGAGCCGCTCGTCGAACGGATGGGCCTCGGCCAGCGCGGGAAGCTCGCTCAGCAGGGCGGTGTGCTGCCCCAGCCTCAGCTGCAGATCGACGTGCTGGTGCTGTGCGCGTAGGCGTGCGCTCCTCATGGCTTCGACCTCACGGCGGAGCACAGCGCTGTCCGGCACGTCCGCCAACGGCTCTCCGCGCCACAGCCCCAGCGCCTCGGCCAGTACTCGCTGCGCAGCATTCGGGTCGTCACTGTCCACCAGGGCCTGAGCACGCCCGCACAGGTCCTGGAAGGCGAAGAGGTCCAGTTCCCCCTCGTCCAGCTCGATGGCGTACCCGCCGTTGCGGGTCACCACGCGGCCGCCGGCCTCGGGGCCGAGCGTTCGCCGGAGACGCATCACGTAGCTCGGCAGGGCCGTGCGGCTGTTCGGGGAAGCGCGGGCATCCCACACCGCCTCGGCAAGCTGATCACTCGTCACCGTGCGTCCGGCCCTTAGCAGGAGCAGGGCCAGCACGGCGCGCAGGCGAGGCCCGCTGATCGTGATCTCGCCGTCCGCGCCCGACACGCGTAACGGACCCAGTATTCCGAACTGCACGACAGCTCCCCACCAGCGCCGTCTCGCTCGAACAGCCGGATGCTACCAGCCTGCCACCGGAGCGCTATCGGACTGCAACGCCCCCTGAGGCAGTCTCATGCCGCGTTCCGGGGACGCTCCGCCGGCGCGCCGGACGTTCTCGGAACGGGTCCGAAACGCAGTGCATCACCGAGCGGACAGTACGCCCGCTGCCCACCTGATGGGCGGCTTTCTCCACACGACGGGTCCTGGCGCGACGTGCGCCGGGGCAGAGGAGGGAAGCAATGAGGATCACCAGTGTCAGGTCGAAGACGGCTGCCGCCGCGCTCGCGATCGGGATCACGGCGGGAGGTGTCGCCATGGCCGCACCGGCCGACGCGGTCACCGGCGGTACCTACTGCGGGGCCACGCAGCAATTCGCCGGAGACGTCTATGCCCAGGCGTGCCTCGCCGTGAGCGGGTACGCCGTGCAGCCGTCGATCCACGTCACCAACCACGGCAGCCACACGGTCTCCGGGACGACCTGGGTCAACCACCTCGGCTCATACGAGGACTACGCCAGTTGTGATGGCATGACGGCGACCGATCCCGGAACGTGGTGCAACGCGGGCTGGGACTGGATCGGCAGCAACAGCTACGCCCAGGCCCAGGGCTCGCTCGTCATCGACGGGGTCTGGTACGGGAAGCTCTTCTCTCCGTCCGAGTACATCAACTGACCTGATCCGGGCGGGTGGGGCCGAGGATCGTCTCCTCGGCCCCACCCGCCCGTCCTCAACCGGTCGAGCCGAAAGCCGCCCGGGCCAGCAGCCGGAGGTCCGCGGGCGTCAGGCCGGGCGCAGGCCTTCCAGGACCGGTGTGACGAGCAGGGGGCTGCGCAGGGTCTCCTCAGGGCCGGCGCCCAGGAGGACGCGGTAGTAGACCGGGGCGTAGAGGATGTCGACCATCGTGCGGGTGGGCAGGTCGGCGCGGAGCTGGCCGGCGGCGACGGCGGTGTCGAGGCGGCGCACGCACCGCTCGATGCGGGGTTCGAGGAAGGTGGCGCGCAGGGCGGCGGCCAGGGCGGGGTCGCTCTGGGCCTCGGCGATGATGCCGCGGTAGAGCGTGCCGGTGTCGCCGGTGAGCATGGCGGCCACGGCGGTGAGCTGGGCGGTGAGGTCGGCGGCGACGTCCCCGGTGTCGGGGAAGTCCATCGAGTCGCCGATCCGGTCGTTGACGGCGTCCAGGGCGATCGCGCCCTTGGAGGGCCACCAGCGGTAGATGGTCGGCTTGCCGACGCCCGCGGTCGCGGCGACGGCCTCGATGGTGGTCTTGCCGTACCCCTTGGCCGCGGCCACCTCGAAGACGGCGTCCAGGACGGCACGGCGGGCGCGTTCGCTACGGCGTTCGGGGTTCGGCTGGGGGCTCATGGCCCGGAGTCTAGCCCAGACGTGACGTTACGTTTCGTTTTGACAGTCGGCGCGGGACCGCTCTAGCCTCATCGACGTTACGAAACGTTTCGTAACGCCAATCCGGAATCCCAAGGAGTCCCCCGTGACCGCTCCCGCCGCTCCCGCCACCCCGTCCGCCGACCGCCACGCCCGCGGGCTGGCCCTCCTGCACGAGGTCGCCGGCCCCGAGGGCGCCGGAGTCCTGGACGGCCTCGCCGGCATCGCACCCGACCTCGCCCGGCTGACCGTCGAGTTCGGCTACGGCGACGTCTACGCCCGCCCCGGCCTCACCCTCGCCCAGCGCCAGCTCGTCAACGTCGCCGCCCTCACCGCGCTCGGCACCGCGGCCCCGCAGCTGCGCTTCCACATCGACGGCGCCCTCAACGTCGGCGTCGAGCCGCCCGCCATCGTCGAGACGGTCCTCCACACGGCCGTCTACGCCGGCTTTCCGGCGGCGCTCAACGGCATCGCCGTGGCGAAGGCCGCCTTCGCCGCCCGGCCGGGGCTCGACTTCACCCCCGTCCGCAGCGAGGCCGACGGCGAGGAGACGCTGCGCGAGCGGCACGAGCGCGGGCTCGCCGCGCTGGAACGGGTCGACGGGGAGGCCGGGGAGCGCGTCGTCGCCTCGCTCGCGGACATCGCCCCCGCCCTGGCCGACCACATCGTCGACTTCGCCTTCGCCGACGTCTACTCCCGCTCCGCCCTCGACCTGAAGACCCGTGAACTGGCCACCGTGGCCGCCTGTACCGCGCTCGGCACCGCAGGACCGCAGCTGCGGGTCCACCTGCACGGCCTCCTCAACGTCGGCGGCACCCGGCAGGAGGCGGTCGAGACGATCACCCAGATGGCCGTCTACGCGGGCTTCCCGGCCGCGCTCAACGGGATCGCGGCCGCCCGCGAGGTGTTCGCCGAGCGCGACGCGGCGGGCCGGACGGGGGAGTAGGTGTGGCTTCCGCGTTTCGGCGTCCAACGGCGTTGCCGTGACCTGCAGGGCTGCGACGTTCCGGGCTCGTGTCCTCCGAATGTGTTCCTGAGAACTGTGACCAATACTCGCCGGTCGGGCCTTATGACTTCGCTGGCTCCGCGTCGGGGGCGATGCCCTCGACGCGCAGTGAGCACGCGCCTGGTTGTCTAGTCGGACGCGCCGGTAGCGTCGGCCATGACGAGGAGATCCTGCCTGGCATAGTGCGCGCCCAGCAGGCATCCAGCTAGGGCGTTTCTTTCCGATCATCGGATCGTTGGTCTGGTCGTGCCGTTGACTGACGCGCAGTGGGCGCGGATAGAGCCGTTGTTGCCGGACCGGACGCCGAAGCGGGGCGGTCGTTGGCGTGATCATCGGGAGGTGATCGACGCGATCGCGTGGAAGTTTCGGACCGGCTCGCAGTGGGTGCACCTGCCCGCCGAGTACGGCTCATGGAAGGGCGTCTACACCCGGCTGCGGAACTGGGCGATCGACGGCACGTGGGAGCGGGTGTTCACGGCGCTGCTCGCCCAGGCCGACGCGGAGGGCGACCTGGACTGGGTCGTCTCGGTCGACTCCACGATCGTGCGCGCCCACCAGAATGCGGCCGGGGCCCGTCAAAAGGGGCCCCGGCCGGCGAACCGGCCCACCATGCGATCGGGCGTTCCCGCGGCGGGCTGACCACGAAGGTCCACCTCGCCGCGGACGGCCGCTGCCGCCCGCTGTGCTTCCACCTCACGCCCGGCCAGGCCGGCGACGCGCCCGCCTTCGAGCACGACGCGCCCGCCTTCGAGCACGTCATGGCCGCCCTGCGCGTACCCCGGCCGGTCGGCCGGCCGGGCACCCGACCCGTCGTGGTCCTGGCGGACCGGGCCTACTCGTCGAGGGCCATCCGCGAGCACCTGCGCAGGCGCGGGATCCGGGCGGTGATCCCGCAGCCCGCCGACCAGATAGCCAACCGCAAACGCAAAGGCCGCCACGGCGGCCGCCCACCGTCCCCCGACCGCGAGACCTACAAGCAGCGCAACACCGTCGAACGCTGCATCAACCGCCTGAAGAACTGGCGCGGCCTGGCCAC
>NZ_JBHWGD010000045.1:52471-65581 GCF_042733235.1 Kitasatospora sp. NPDC059722 | reverse complement strand
CCCGCTACGAGAAGACCGCCACCGTCTACCAGGCCGGACTCCACATCGCGGGCATCTTCATCTGGTCCGCCCGCTGATCCGAAAGAAAGTCCCTAGTTGGTCAGCGAGGCGGCCCGTTCGACGCTGGTAGCGCTCCAGCAGACTGGGCACCTGCTCACGGAACGTCTGCCGTCGACAGCCCAGCACCGGGCAGGCCAAGCGGCGGACGCGCACCGCCACCAGCACCCGCCGGCCATCCGCCAGCACGTCCGCCGCCGTTCGACGGTGGAACCCGTGCACCCGGTCCGTCAGCGCCCCGCAGGCCGGGCAGGGCGCCGGACCGTCCTGGGTCCGGGCCATCACCCGGATCACCTCGCCCTCGTCCACCACGTCCTCGATCGCCAGCGGCGACAGCCCGGAAAACACCGTGCCCACAAGCTCATTGACATCTCGCAGGACCTGCCAACGGCGCCCGCCGCACATCGTTACCACCGACTACGGGACGGGGCCGTTCATTGGGCAGACCCTTCGACGGCGTTGCGGAGGAGCTGCTTTCGGATGTGGCTGGACACCGACCATGCTGAATGAACATACTGTGCCCGGATCGCACGCCATGCGACACACGATCAGTTCGATGCGCTCCCATCCTGGGCGCTCCTTCATCGGCGACCCGGGCTTCAGTGCTCGTGGGTCGCCGCCGTGTGCCGGGCGGGCGACCGCCCCTTGCCAGAAGTTCCAGCCCTCCGGGGCTCCTTTCGGCATGGGCGCGCACCATACGGCCCGGCAGGCCGAGACATTAAAAGATCCAAGATCCGGGGAAACATGATTCGCAAGTTTTCGACCGCGCTCTTCGCGCTGGTCGCCATGATCGGGTTCACCTCACTCGCTGCAAGCCCCGCGCAGGCCGTCGGCAGCTCGGTCCTGTGGAACACCGAGAACAAGTGCGCGACCCCTGAGGGGAACAGCACCGACAACGGCACCGTGGTCACGGTCTGGTCCTGCACGGGCAGCAGCCTGCAGAACTGGCACTGGGAGGGGATGCTCCTGGTTCACGACGTGAGCGGCAAGTGCATGACGCCCCGCGGCAACGCCTCGGGTACCAACGGCGCCGTGCTTACTCTGTGGACCTGCGATCCCTACGCGACGTCCAGCCCGCAGCGGTTTGATTACAACCTCGACCAGGAGCGGATCTGGACCCTGCACGGTGGCAAGTGCATCACCTCGGAGGGCAACTCCCTGGACAACGGGACCTGGCTGACGCTGTGGACCTGCGGCGACCCCGGGAACCACCCCCAGTCGTGGGCCATCGTCGGCTGACGAACCACCGGCTCACTAGCGTCACTGGCCAACCCGTCAGGCCGAGCTGATCAAGCAGGAGTTCGAGCTGACCGACTGACCCCTGAACGCAGAAGGGCCCTTTCCGCGATTGCGGAAGGGGCCTATCTCTCGTTCTCCGCAGGGGTATTGGCGCCCGGGGACGTCAGCCGACTCACCTCCGGCGATCACCCAGTGAGCTTGCTCCGCTTTGACGGACACCATCGGTGTGGTGGTCAGGCCGCCAGGACGGTCTCGTACTCGACGGGACTGCGGTAGCCAAGGCCGCTGTGCAGCCTTCGCATGTTGTACCAGGCTTCGATCCACTCGAAGATCGCGGTGCGGGCCGCCGCCCGGCTCGACCACGGCCGGTCGCCGGGCAACTCCCGCTTCAGCGTGGCGAAGAACGACTCGGCGAGCGCGTTGTCCCGGCACTGCCCGGTACGGCCGACCGACAATCTGACATCGAACTTGCCTGCCGGAAGAGCGAATTCGCGACTCGTGTATTGGCAGCCGCGATCCGAATGGAACACCACCGGGTCGGCTGGGCAGCGGGTGCGGCAGGCAGCCCGAAGCGCGTCGGCGACTAGTAGTGCTTTGTTAGGAGGCTTGTCACATCGTCCGTCGAACGCTGCATCAACCGCCTGAAGAACTGGCGCGGCCTGGCCACCCGCTACGAGAAGACCGCCACCGTCTACCAGGCCGGACTCCACATCGCGGGCATCTTCATCTGGTCCGCCCGCTGATCCGAAAGAAAGTCCCTAGCCTCGCCCGGACCAGACCGCGAGTTTCCCGCCCGGCATCGAGATGATCCGCCAGCCTCCCGGGCCCAGCACTTCCCATGCCTCGAACGACGGGTCCGCCCGGCTGTTGAGGTGCCAACCGTTGTCGAAGACCAGCCGCATCGAGCCCGACTTGAAGGCCACCGCCGACAAGACTGTTGCTCCGAACAATCCGATTGCCGCCGTCACATCCTGCCGCCCCGGATCAAGGATGACGTCCTGGCGGCCGTCGCCCACGCCCTGGGTGAGGGCGAAGGGGCATCCAAGAACCACGCGCGCCTCCGTGCCGAGAAGCAGGGACAGCTGGTAGCTGATGCCGATCTCGACAACGGTCAGACCCCTGAGATTCATGATCCAACGGTCGTCGTGCTCGGCCAACGAGGATTCATTCACCACCGAACGATGCACCGCGGAGCACCGCCACAGCCAGCCGATTCGTCCCCACTGCTTCGCGGCGCTGACCAGTGGTTCCACGCGGCTTGTCCAATTTGCTATCCGCTGGACACAGCGGTCCGGAATTGGACAGCGAAGCGCGGAACCTACAGTAGGCGCCCGACGTAGCCTGCGGGCATGGCGATCCAGCGTTATCTGGGGTTGTCAACCTGATCTCGTAGGTCAGCCCGGAATCAGACGTTCTGTTGATAACTCCGGACCCCCGCCCCCGCCGGAATCGCCGAGGTGGCTCAGGCCGGACGGGGAGCGATCGGCCGGGCACGGTCGAGGAGTTCGCGGACGTGGGGGTTGCGCCGGTGCGGGCGGGGCGCGGAGAGCATCGTGCGGAAGCGGTCGTCGGCCCGGCCGGACCGGACGTGGGGGAAGTCGTCCAGGGCGAGGTTCCAGTTCTGGACGGCCTCCTCCAACCGGCCCGCTTCGAGCTGCCATTCGGCGAGCATCGCGCGGTGGCGGACGCGGGCCCGGCGGTACACGGCGGGGCGGACCTTCTCGGAGTGCTGGAGTGCGCGGATCGCGCCTTCGCGGTCGCCGAGCTCGTAGTTGACCTGGGCGACGTGGTACGAGAGGGAAGCCGGGTCGTAGGAGCCGTGGGCCTTGGCCTTGGACTCGGCCTGTTCCATGGCGACTTCGGCCCCGCGGAGCATGGTCAGGGCGCCGGCGCGGTCGCCGGTCTGGGCGAGGGCGTGGGCCTGCTGGCCGGCGAGGAAGGCGCGCATCCGCGGTCCGGCCTCGGGTGAGGCGGCAGCGGCGGCGTTCGCGTACCGCAACGCGGGGGCTCCGTGGCCGAGTTCGACGGCCTGGACGCTCATGCCGCGCAGGGTCGTGCAGTAGGTGAGGTGGTCGCCGGCGGCGAGAGCCAGCTCCAGGGCCTTGGTGTAGTAGCTCTGGCCGAGCAGGTCCAGGCGCTCGTCTACGGCCATGTAGCCGGTCAGGTAGAGATGGTCCGCGGCGGCGGACAGCATCGCCCTGCGGACCTCGTCGGAGGCGGTGGCCTTGAGGTACGGGGCGATGTTGTTGACCATGAAAGCGGCGGCCATCGGGCGGGCAGTCCGGCCGCCGAACCGGTCGTCCAGTTCGCTGATCTTTTCGGTCATGGCGATCACGGACTCGACCTCGGCCATGCCGATTCGGGCGTGCGGGTCGGTTTTCAGCCGCTCGAACCGACCGAGGTGGTCCGGCCAGCCGGGGATGGTGAGGGCGACCGAGTACAGGCCGGCTCCGAGTACGCCCCTGCGCGATGGGTCCATGTCCGTAACCCCCAAGTCGATCAGTCCCGCCACCGTATCCGTGGACTGGGGCTGAACGTCAGGCTCATCGGCGAATCCCGCCTCGAACGCGGTGACGGGCCGCCCCAGTCGGCGGGTCAGGGTCTCCAGGACCACCTTCCGGTACTTCGCCATGGGGCGGGTGCCCGAGAGCCAGTGCGAGACGGCGGATTCGTCGTACTTCAGTTTGTAACCGGCCTCGGTGCCGGCCCGGTTGACCGCGCGGGCGAACTCGCCGTTGCTCGCCCACCGGCATTCGACGACCAGCGCGGCGAGCTTGCCGTTGGGTGTCCGTTCGCGTGCTGCCATCGCCGCCCCCGGGCCGGGTTTCAAGGGATTCAAGCATCCGGGGTGTCTCTACCGTGTTCACGCCCAGTGCACACCTGTTGACTCGATGTCAGGCCGAGCGAGAGCCCCGGGAACGGCGGACCACCTCGGCTTCACGATCGGCGGCACCGCCCACCCGCTCGTCCATTCCCGGGTGGCTGGCGCCGCTCTCCAGGCCAGCGCCGAAGGGTTCCTCACCGTGGTCGTGCACTCCCATGTCTTCTTCCTGACCCGAGATCCGGTCTCCGTCCCCGCCGCCCGCCGCAGGGTGAGGACCCGCATCGTCGGCTGGGGCGTCCTGCTCGACGAGGACTCCCGGCTCGCGCTGGACACGGTCACCTCCGAACTGGTGACCAACGCCGTCCGGCACACCCAGAAGCCGATGCTCACCGTCGCCGTCTACGTGAGCGTGCGGCTGCGGCGGGTTCTCGTCGAGGTCTACGACGGCTCGATCGAGCTGCCGCCGCGCCGCCGGGCCGGTGCGGACGCGGAGAGCGGCCGGGGGCTGGCGCTGGTCGAGTGCTTCGCCCTGGCGCACGGGGCCGAGCGGACCGAGCGGGGCAAGCGCGTCTGGGCCGAGCTGGCCCTGCCCGAACAGCCCGTGACCCGGCGCCACCTCCTGGCCGTCCCCGGCCGGGCCGTGCGAGCCGCCCTCCGCGTGCTCCCACACCCCGGACGCTCCCCGATGCGGCCGCCGTTCGCGCCCGGCAGCACCCGCCCCCGCACCGCCGCCTGAGTCGGCACCTCGCACCGCCCAGGGAAACACCGTCTCGAAGGGATCGGACCTGATGACCAGTGTGACCAGCGCAGACGGAATCCTCGGTCGCCGCGGACTGCGGACCGGCGTCGAATGGTCCGCGCCAGCAGCCGCCTACGCCCGTGCCGCCCAACTCGTCGCCGAGCACCGCGCCCGACACCAGGAGATCGTCCGCAACCCGCACCTGAGCGCCGAGTGGGCCCGCGCGACCGTCCGCGCCCCGCAGCTGCTGGCCGCCGTCCAGGACGCCATCGGGCCGGCCGTCGCGGTGGAGAACACCTTCCTCGTGGTGAAGTGGCCCCACCGCGCCTTCGAGATCCCCTGGCACCAGGACGGCATCGACGCCCGGGTCGAACTCGACCCCGACCGGTCCGTTTCCGCCTGGCTGGCCATCAGCGACGCAACCCTCGACAACGGCTGCGTTCACGCCGTCGCTGGCTCCCACCACTTCGGCTACCTGCCGTTCTCCTCCGAGGCCGAGAACGGCGCCGACCGAGGCCGGGCCGACCAGGCGACCGGCTTCACCGCCGACACCACCACCGCCCTGCCGCTCCGCGCCGGCACCGCCCTGCTCATGGACAGCCGCCTGCTGCACCGCTCCGGCACCAACACCAGCGACGGCGCCCGCGTCGGCCTGAACGTCCGCTACGTCGCCCCCGGCGGCATCCGCCGCCGCGACCACCAGAGCCCCAGCCCCGACCCGGTCACCGGGACGGGCTGGTAGCACCACCCAAGGGATCAACACCCCACCGAGAGGAGCACAACGCCGTGACCATCCTCGAAGAGATCGCCACCCGCGAGGACCTGGTGACCCGGGTCCGCGTCCTGACCGGGGAGGACGCCGACGCGGCCCGCCGCGCCGACAGGACCCCGATCGCCAAGTCCGACTGCACCTACTACTGCCCCGACGCGGCCACCGCCGAGCGGTGCATCCAGTCCCTGCGCGAGTCCGACGAGCGCCTGCGCAACCGCCCCGAGGAGCTCATGCTCTGGGACTGGCAGTGCACCTACTGGGAGGCCGAGCCCGGCAACCCGAACGGCGGCGGCACCGTTCTCCTCGGCGTCGCCTGGTACGACCTGGCGTTCTTCGACGACCGGCGCGACGCCTGGTTCGGCGCCATGCACCAGCGGATCTACAAGGACCTCGGCATCCCGCTGGAGGACATCACCGTCACCCACTGGCAGCTGATCACCGGCTGACCTGAGCACCACCAGCACACCGGCCGGGCCCCGCACCGCGGGGCCCGGCCCGTGCTCAGTCGCGGGCCGCAAGCTCCGCCACCGGCTCGACCTCCGGCAGCGGACTGCGCCCCCGGGCCAGGGCCACAACCAGCACGGCACCCGCCCCGCCGACCAGCGTCACCGCCAGGCCGCCGGCCAGGAACGCGGCCCTCGGGCCGCTGGCGGCGAGCGCCGGGACGAACAGCATCGAGACCGTCCCGCAGGTGCGGATCACGGTCAGGTCCACCGTCAGCAGCCGCCGCCGGGCGGCCGGAGGGAACAGCGCGAAGTGCGTCGACAACGCGATCTGCAAAAACGGCGACACCGCCCCGGACAGCAGCGACAGCGTCAGCAGCACCGGCAACGACCCTGCCAGCCCGGTGGCCGCCAGCACCAGCCCCGACACCGCCCACGCCCCGCAGTACACCGCCGTCAGCGGCGCCGGCAGCCGCACATTCCCGGCCACCAGGTTGCCCGCCAGGGCCCCGGCGCCCGTGCAGGCCAGCACCGCCGCGTAGGCGCAGGCCCCAGCGCCGAGACGGGCGGCCAGCAGTGCAGGCAACGCCAGCGACACCGCCCCAGCGAAGATCCCGATCCCGTGCACGGCCAGCACCACCCCCGTGTCCGGGTGGGTCCGCACCAGCGACCAGGCGCCCGGCCGCACCCCGGCCTTCTTGGGCCCGGTGTGCGGGGCGGCCGCGGCCGGCCGGACGCGGGCGGCCAGCAGCACCAGGGCGAGCGCCGAGACGGCGAACGTCGCCGCGTCCACCCAGAACAGCCCGGCCAGCGGCATCACCGCCAGCAGCAGCCCCGCCGCCCCAGGGCCGGCGATCCGGGCAATCCGGCCGGTCAGGTCCATCAGCCCGCTCACCGCCTGGACCTCGCCCGGCCTGACCAGATCCGGCACCATCGCGCCGAGGTTCGGGTCGAACAGCGCCCCGCCCACCCCCAGCAGAGCGGCCGAGACGATCAGCCCCACCGCGCCGAACTCGGCCCACGCCCACGGCAGTGCGGCCACCAGGACCAGCCGCACCGCGTCCACCACCGCCAGCGCCCGCAGCGACGCGAACCGGTCCATCAACCGGCGCCCCACCGTGCCCAGCACGATGTACGGCAGCGACTCGGCGACGGCCACCAGCCCCATCGCCCCGGCGCCCGCGTGTTCCCACGCCATCCACATCACGGCCATCGCGTACAGCCGGTCGCCGAACACCGACGCCGTCTGCGCTCCCCACAGCAGGAGCACAGGCCGGCGCCGCAGCAACCGCACGTATCGCATGATCCACTCCGCCCCAGGAAGCACGAAGTCCCGGCAGCGAGCCGCCACCGGGAACTCCCCACACCCTAGGGCAACTTGAAGCCCGAACGACGCAGGCGCCCCGGGGGCGGAACCCCGCCGCCGACGGCCACATCCACCACTCGCACTCAGCCCCGAGATCGGGCAGGCCGGCCACCAGGAGACAGCCCGGACGGCGGCCCCCGGAAGGACTTTCGTGCACCCTCCGATCACCGAGCTCGGCCTCGACGGCGACCCGAAGCTCCTGCACGAGCGACGCGGCACCATCTTCTTCAAGGTCGGCGACACCGCCCTGAAGATCACCGATGGGCTGATGGCCGGCCGCGAGGGCCAGGTGCTCGAAGCGCTTGGAGCCGACCACTACCGGGCCCACGGCCAGTACGGAGAGGGCACCTGGCTGGCCATGCGGTGGATCGACGGCACCAGCCTCTGGGACGCCCTGGAACCCGCCCACCGCAGCAACGACACCCCCGCCACGCGCCGCTCGATCCTGACGGCCGCGGCCCAGGCCGCCGAAGTACTCGCTGACCTGCACGCCGCCGGCTGGACCCACGGCGACCTCCAACCCGACCACATCGTCTTCGAGGTCGACGCCGTGCGGATCATCGACCTGGCCTGTGCCCAAGGCCCCGTCCCCATGCCGTTCTACGTCCACCGCGGCGGCCGGGCCCACACCACCGCCCCCGAGACCGTCGCCCTGATCCTCGACACCACCGAGCACATCGCCACCACCACCGGCGCGGACGTGTGGTCGCTGGCCGCCTCCCTGTTCTGGGCCTGGACCCGCACCCCGCCCACCGACTACCGCGACCCCCAGGCCCGCCGTCCCGACCTGCTGGCCGACATAGCGGCGGGCCGCTCGCACGACATCGCCGCCCTCCGGCCCTGGCCCTTTCCCGCCTTCGAGAACGCCCTGCTGGCCGGCCTTGCCCACGACCCCGGGCTGCGACCCTCCGCGCACTCGCTGGCCAGGTCGCTCCGCGCCGCCCTCACCGAGGCCGCCAGCGTCCGCGAGTAGCAGCCCGGCCCCGGCCGGAGACCATCAGACACACTCACTCGAAAGCGAGCCCGAGCGATCCAACGTCCACTACCGCGAACACCCGCTCACCTGGGCCGAGTTGGCGCTCAGAGCCTCATGCCGGGGCGAGGACATGCGATGGCAGGCCAAGCACGACCGCGACGCGTTCAAGGAGGTCTGGCTCCTGTTCGACAACGAGCACGGCCGCTTCCCGCTCTACCCGGGCGACGCCACCTGGATCGAGTACGCCTACAGCGTCGGCGCCGACAACCCGCAACAGACCAAGGAGACCAGGTGATCGAGGTGCGGCCCAGCCAGCAGATGCAGTCCCTCGGCGTCATCCAACAGGGCACCCCCATCCTCAACCGGCAGGCGGAGCCCTTCGACCTACCGACCGAACGGGCCACCGCGCAGGCCGTGATCGACGAACTGTTCACCGCCGTCGACCGCATCGGCCGCGTCCACTCCTTCGCCAAGGGCATGGGCCTCGCCGCCCCACAGATCGGCATCCCCCGCGCCGCCGCGATCGTCCTGCCACCCACCCCCGGCGCGGAGCCGATCATCCTGCTCAACCCGAAGATCACCGCCGTCTCCGACGAGACCGACGAACAGTACGAGGGCTGCCTCAGCTTCTTCGACGTCCGCGGCATGGTCCCGCGACCCCTGCGGATGGACGTCACCGCCGCAGCCCTCGATGGCACCGTGACCACGGTGCCGTACGCGTTCGGCCTCGCCCGACTGATCGCGCACGAGATCGACCACCTCGACGGCCTGCTCTACACCGACCGCATGCGCTCCGGCGTCCAGCCGATCCCGGTCGAGGAGTACCGCGGCACCGGCTCCACCTGGAGCTACTGAGGCGGGCCGGACGGGGGAGTAGGCGCCCGACGTAGCCTGCGCACATGGCGATCAACGGCTTCGGTGCGACCGAGTTCCAGCTGGTGCTGCTGCGCAGGATGGCCGACTACCGACCCGACCTCGTCGAGGGCGCGGTCCGGCGGCTCGGGGCCACCCGGGCCGGGATGCGGGAGGCGAACAAGCGCTGGCAGGCGATGGTCCGCGCGCCCGGTTTCCCGCGCGCCGCCGCCCGCTACGCCGCCGTCCTCGGACCGCCCGGGGCGAGCGTGGCGCGGCCGATCGGGGACCTCGCCTGCACCGCGCGGCAGTGGGAGCTGCCGCTCTGGCCCGGCCTGCGCTTCGAGATCCTGCTCGGCCCGGCCGACGCCGGCGCCCCGCTGCTCAACGAGTGGCTGGTGCGTGCCGCCGGCACCCCGGCGCCCGAGCTGCGCACCCCCGCCGACCTGGCGCCCTGGAGCTGCGTGGTCGGCGACGTCGCCACCGCCTTCCCGCCCGCCGTGCCGCGCGAGGGCAGCGCCCCCACCCGCTTCCAGCTGGACTTCGGCGTCCCGGACGAGGACGGGCGGGTGCGCGCGTACACCGCGGACTTCACCTGGGGGCTGCTCCAGGAGGTGCGGGAAGCGTGAAGGGCGTGACCGGGAGATGAAAGGAAGGATTCAGTTTATACCTTGCATTTGCAGGTCGATGCGGGACTGTGTCAATGTAATCGCAGACATCAAGCGGGATTGACACGGGAAAGCGAAGGATCATGTCGTACGGCGCACGCGTCATCGTCGGAGTGAACGGCTCGCTGCACAGCCTGACCGCCCTGCACCGCGCGGCGGCCGAGGCCCGGGCCCGGGGCGCCGTCCTCGTGCCGGTGCTCGCCTGGACCCCCGTCGGCGGCGAGCGCAACTACCGTGCGCAGCCCTGCCCGCCGCTGCTGCGCGAGTGGGAGGACGCCGCCCGCACCCGCCTGGACCGCGCGCTGGAGGAGGCCTTCGGCGGCCTGCCGATCGGCGTGCCGGTGGAGCCGATGGTGGTCCGCGGCCAGGCCGGGCCCGTCCTGACCGGGCTGGCCGAGCGCCCGGGCGACCTGCTGGTGGTCAGCACCGGCCGCCAGGGCGGCGCGCGCGGCAGGCTGCGCCGGCTGCTGCCCGGCTCCGTCACCCGTCACTGCCTCAACCGGGCGCGCTGCGGCGTGCTCGCCGTGCCGCCGTCCGGTCTGCTCGACGACCTGCGCGCCCTGCACCGCGGCATCGACCTGCGCGAGCTCGTCGCCGCCTGACGGGCGCCGCGCCGGTCGGCGGGTGTCGTGCCGGGGAAACTCCGCGCCCGGCATGCTCCGCACCGCCCGGCGGGCACCGTGCCCGGGATGCTCCGCGCCGCCCGGCGGGCATCGCGCCCGGGAAGCTCCGCGCCCGGCATGCTCCGCGCCTAGGATGGGGAGCGGTTCCCGGAGCCGGGGTTCCCCCACCCGCGAGCCGGTGTGGCCCCGGCTCCTGCGAGGTTCGTCCCGCCATGGCGCATCCCCTCACGTTGCTGCGGACGGCGATGGGCGTGTCCCAGGCCGAGTACGCCGGTCTGGTGGCCCGGGCCCACGCCGACCTGGGCCTGGGGCAGATGGCCGCCCGCCGGGAGAAGGTGTCGCGCTGGGAGGCGGGGCGGATCGTCCCCGAGCGCTCCGCCCAGCTCGCCATGGCGCGCATCCACGGCGTCCCGGCCGGCGAGGTCCGCCGCCTCGGCTGGCCGCACTGGCTGCACCTGGCGGGAGCGGAGGCGGCCGAGGCCGGCACCGGCACGCCCCACGACGGCCGGCGGCCGTCCGCGGAGGACCGCTGGTCCGCCTTCGCCCTGCAAGGCCCCGCACTCGCCGCCCGGCTCACACGCACACTGGCCCTGCTCGGCGCCGCCGGGCCCGGATCCGGCCGCGCCCCGGGCCGCGAGGGCCCGCCCCTGCGCGAGGAGCGCCTGCGGTGGACCGAGGCCAGGACGACCGCCCTCGAACAGTACGAGAACGGCACGCTCGTTCCGCTGGGCGCGCTGTACGCCGCCGCGCTCGCCGAACACCGCCTGGCCGTCCACCTGGTGACCACCACCGGCTATGACGGGCCCACCGCCCGCCGGCTCCTGCGGCTCGTCTCCCGCACGGCCCTGGTCTGCGCGTGGCTCGCCAGTACCCTCGGCCAGGAGCCCAGGGCCGAGCGCCACAACCTCGCCGCCGTCCGCGCGGCCGCCGCCGCGGGGGACCCCGGGTGCGTGTCGGCCGCCCTCGCGCAGCTCGCCAACCGTCACATCATCGCCGGTGACGCGGCCGACGCCCTGGCCGTCGTGCGGGCCGCCCGCCTCGCCGACCCGCACCCCGCGCCGGGCGGATCGGCCGGGCTCCACCTCAAGGAGGCGATCGCCCTGGCCCGCCTGGGGGAGGGCGAGGCCTGCGCGCGGGCGCTGGACCGGGCGGACGCCGTGGCCGGCACCCCCGACGACCGCCACCCGCCCGACCCCTCCGCCGAGTTCGACCTGCACGAGCGCTACCTGCCCGTCGCCCGCGCCACCGCCTGGCTCCACCTCGGCTGGCCCCGCCGGGCCCAGCCGTACTTCGGCCCGCTGACGCACCCCCGGCCCCCGGCGTCCGCCGCCCCGCCGTCCCCCTACACGCCCCTGGCCCTGCTGTACACACTCGACGCGCACCTCGCCCTCGGCGAGCTCGACCTCGCCGCGGCGACCGTCCACCACGCCGTCGACGTCACCGGGGCCCTCCCGCCCGGCATCGCCCTGCGCTACCGCGAACGGCTGGCCCCGCACCGGCACGAGCCCCTCATCGCCGGGGCCCTCGACCACCTGGCGGACGGCGCTCCCTGACGGGCCGGCGTTCTCTGGCGGACCGGCACCTCCCCGCGCCGGGAGCTGTACGAACGACCGTCCACCACGCGCTTCATCGCGATGTCATCGCCCGCTGTCACTGTCGTCCGGACACCTCGGCCGACCGCCCAGCGCACCGCACCACACCGGAGAGCGGACGCGTCGGCCCACTGCGTGGGGAGAAATCGAATGCGAGCACGAAAGATCGCGGCCGCGGCGGCCGGACTCCTGATGACCACCGGGCTGACGGCGGCCCAGGGCACCGTGGCCCAGGCCGCCACGACGCGCGTGACCGCTCCGTGCGAGGGCACCTACACGATCGTCGTCGGCGGCACCGGCAGCAAGTGGTGGGACGACGGCTTCCGCGGCAACATCCAGCAGCACGTCGGGTATCCCACCGACATCCCGAACGGCGCGAGCACGCGCGCGGGCGTCAACGAGCTGAACCGGCTGGTGCGCGACCAGCGTGCCGCGTGTCCGGGCCAGCACGTCAAGATGGCCGGGTACTCCCTGGGGGCCGGCGTGGTGCATGTCTGGGTCAGCGAGAACTGGCGGACCTTCGACAACGTCAACGCCATCCTCGTCTCGGACCCCAAGCGCCAGGGCCCGCCCGGGGCCAACGGCGGGGCGGTGCCGTTCGGCGGCCTCATCGGCTACCCGCTCGCCGGCGCCGACCGCAACTTCGGCAACGTGCCGGTCAAGACGATCTGCAACTGGGACTACGTCTGCGACGAGTCGGCCGGCATCTGGACCTACCCGGCCAACCACGTCAACAACTACAACGTGGACCGCGACATGGACCACCACAACGACAGCGCCAACGAGGAGTGGTACAACGGCGTCTGGCACCCCGCCTCCTGGTAGGCGCGCGGACGCGCACGGCACGCACCACCCTTCGGGGGCCGCGCGGCTGGGCGGGCGGGGGCCCCCCCGCCCCCGCGCTAAAAGACGCCCCCCACCAAGAAGGCCTACTAAGAAAATCTAACGCACGCCGAAGT